>CASEPS010000016.1 GCA_949289855.1 uncultured Erysipelotrichaceae bacterium | reverse complement strand
CATTGCACATTGTTTCAACTTACAACCTGTTAAACAATGCTGCTATCATGGTAAAAGAAGGTGTTGGCTATGCCATCACCCTCGACAAAATCATCTATACTGGTCCTGACAGCGAACTCATCTTCCTGCCATTAGAACCATTGAATAAAGCACCTCTGCATATGATCTGGAAAAAATACCAGATTCTCTCAAGACCTGCAGAATGTTTCCTCAATCACATCCAGGAACTCGCAGATTCTTCCGCATCGCAAAATTGACAAGTTCAACGCCATGGCGTACAACGGTCTGCTTCTTTTCTACCACATATCCCCGCTTTTCAAAAAAAGGGAGTGCAGTATAAGACGCATGAACCGTTACCGCGTCATGGCCTTTTTCTAATTCGTCCACAAGAGCAGTCGCAATACCTTTGCCCTGCTTATCAAAAGCAACATACAGGCGGTCAAGATAGTCCCCATCCATATCCGCAAAGCCGACAATCTCTCCATCCATTTCTGCCACAAGTGTCTTATGTTCCAGAAATGAAGCATCCCAGCCCTTCTTTTCTTCCCGGTCACCTGCCCAGGCAGTGCGCTGCTTTTCATCATATTCTTTCACATGCATCACCGCATCAATAAACAGATCAATGATGGCTTCAATATCTTCACTGCGATATGGACGCAATACAACCTTATGCATCTTTGACTCCTAACAATAACAGTCCACCACTCACCAGCAGTTCATGTAATGATTTCCCGGTTGGTGAAACACCCGCTTGTTGCATTGCGGCCTTTTGCATATCCGATTCAAAGGCATAGGGATATACCCCCTGTACCATCGGCAGATAGGCATACATAAAACGATCAATTTCGTTATCGCTCATATCCTCGCATAAACGCTTCACTGCACAAGCAAATGCCACCATCATCCTGCCATATACCTTTTTGAATTCCACAAGCTTTTCCATGCGGCAATTGAGTTCCATTTCATTGAGGTCCATAGACAAAAGCTTTAACAAAGCTGTTCTTTTTTCCAATATCAAAGCAGAAGAAATGGCAAATGTTCTTCGCCCATCTTCGCCTTCCACTTTTTCCATCTTTTGAAGATCCTTCGTCCAGCCTTTATATTCCCGTGTCAGAAGGGCAAGGAATATTTCTTCCTTTGTCAGAAAATAGTTGTAGATAGAAGGTCTTGAAAAAGTTGTCTTCTCGGCAATTTCCTTGATATTAATATCTTTGTAATGCATGGTTTTAAACAACTGTTCACATGCATTCACGATTTCTTCACTGCGTGCCTGTGCTCTTTCACTCATACACCCTCCTTTGACACTGTGTCAATGTATGCAGTATACCATTCCCCCGCAGGCAGTCAATACCACAAACAGCGCACCACCAAGAAATGGTCCAAAGGGAATCTTGTTCTCTTTCAAAATACCTGCAGTAACCAGGGCGGCAAAACTTGCCAGGAAACAGACAAGCATTGTCCCCTCAATTCCGGCAAACAACCCAATACAGCCGAGCAGTTTCACATCACCCATGCCAAGGCAGACCTTATGCAAAAGAAATTGCATTGCTTTTGCAAGGAAGAAGATGAACAACAAAACAACCAGAGCCTCACCAGCAAACAGAATGAATACTCTTTCCCTGTTGATAACGGCATAGAAAACCCTTATCAATATGAGACATACATGATAGCCATCATGAATGGTATATTGATGGATATCTTCAATGGACAGTGATACCACAACTGCACAAACTGTCCAAAGAAAAACTGTATAAAAAGATAAACCATATACATACCCCACCAATCCATACATACTGCCCATCAGCACTTCTACTAGCAAAGAAGTTTTGGGAATATCAGCTCCACAATACCGGCATCTGCCTTTTAACATAAACCAGGAAAGAATTGGTAAAAGATCATACCAGTGGAAAACAGCTCCACAGCTGTCACAACGGCTTCTTCCACCAATGGGCAAACCTTTCAGACGCCTTTCTGTTACGCATTGCACAAAACTGCCGGCACAAGTGCCAAGCACAAAGGAAAGCAAATAAAAAACAGTCATTGGAAATACCTCCTCTGACTGTTATATACACAGTAAATGGCAAATTCCTCACGCTGTCTGCATATGATGCATACGAAATGATGGAAGAACGGCTGTGACTACACAAGCAGTGATTGTCACAATGATGCCATACATACCAATTTCAATACCACCACTGAGCATCTGGTTACCGATGAGAAGGGCATCGATGCCATAGAAGACAGCCCATGTTGGAATGCCATATTTTCTGTTCAGAATGACGCCGATGACATCAAATCCACCAGAACTGCCATCTCCATCGAGAATCATCTTTGTGCCAGGGCCAAGCATAAGACCAGCAATCAGTGCACCAACAACCGGATTGATGGAAGATACCGGAAATCTCTGGAAGAAAGAAAGGAAATATGGGAAGGAAAATGCACAAAGAGCTGTTTTCATTGCAAAGGCTTTGCCAAGATAGAAATAGCCAGCCACAAACAGTACGCAATTTACCATCAGGACAACTGTTGAAAGTGGAAGAGGGATAAACTTTGCCAGAATCATTGCAAGACCCGTTGTTCCTCCAGACGCAAATCCCATCGGTACAACAATAGATCCAAAAGCCATAGCAATCATGGCATTGCCAATCAGAACCTGTACATATAGAGATAAACGCTTCATCACTTTGTCCTCCTGTTTACGCACATATCTTAATCATGACAAGCCCCCAACACTGTAGCCTGTGCTACAATTAAAGAAAAAACAGGAGAATTATATGGCAATTCATATTGACGACAAATTCTTCCCATTGCTTGAACATGACGGGACAGTCAAACTGTATAAAGCCGGCATGCCCATCTTTGTGCAGGAAGAAAAAGCAGAAAACATCTATATTGTCGAATCGGGAAGAGTTCGGGCCGGTACGATTACAAAAGAAGGACATGAAATCACCTTTGAAATATTGAACAAAGGCAGAATCTTTGGGGACGCTTCCTTTCTTTCCCAATCCCACCGCACAGCCAACATCACTGCTGTCACCGATGCCCGCATCATCCTCTGCAAAGCAAGTGACATGATTCCTTTATTGATGCAGGAAAGACAATTGCTTGTCACTATGCTGCAACACCTCACCGACACATGTAATCTGCTCTCTCACCAGATCATCCGCAACACAACCTATAGTGCAAAAGAAAAAGTGGCAGACCTTCTTCTGGAACTGTCCACTTCCTATAAAGGTGACATTCCCTTCACCCATGAAGACATCGCCCATAGTCTTGCCCTCAACCGTGTCACTGTTTCAAGAATTCTTTCAACTCTCAAAAACGAAGGCATCATTGACTACAGCTATGGCATCATCACCATCCTTGATAAAAAGAAACTGAAAGAAATCCTGCAACAATGAAACACAGCCAGAAAACAACTATGCATCTTTTCGCATTTCTGATGTTTCCAAAACATCCAAAATGATACAATACAAGTAACAAATGGAGGAAAAACTATGAGTTTACGCAAAGATTTTCTCTGGGGTGGTGCAGTAGCAGCACACCAGGTCGAAGGTGGCTGGGACCAGGGCGGTAAAGGTCCTTCCATCGCTGATGTCATGACAGCTGGTGGCAATGGTATTCCACGCAGAATCACCGATGGTGTTCTGCCTGGTGAAAACTATCCAAACCACGAAGCTATCGACTTCTACCATCATTACAAAGAAGACATTGCATTGTTTGCAGAAATGGGCTTCAAGGCATTCCGTACATCTATTGCATGGAGCCGCATTTATCCAAATGGAGATGATGCACAGCCAAATGAAGAAGGTCTGAGGTTCTATGATGACATGTTCGACACATGCCACAAATATGGTATTGAACCAGTCATCACCCTGCAGCACTTTGAAATGCCATATAACCTTGCCAAAAAGTACAATGGTTTCATGGATAAGCGCTGCATCGGTTTCTTTGAAACATTCGCCAGAACTGTCTTTGAACGCTATAAGGGCAAAGTAAAGTACTGGATGACATTCAATGAAATCAACAACCAGGGTGCTGCCCCTACTGCCCACAACCTGTTACAGGAAGGTGCAGTGCTCACAACCGATGACAATCCTGACAACCAGAGAATGATGTTCCAGTCTGCTGTCAATGAACTCATCGCTTCTGCACGTGCTGTTAAGATCGGACATGAAATTGATCCTGAAAACATGATTGGCTGCATGATTGCCTATGTACCGATTTACCCTGCAACATGCAAACCAGAAGATATGATCGAAATGACGGCCGCAAATCATCTGCGGTTCTGGTTCATGGATGTTCACTGCAAGGGTTCCATTCCTTACTATATGGAAAAGTACTGGGAGAGAAAAGGCTACAACATCGAAATCAGCGACGCTGAAAAAGAAGACCTCAAGAACGGTACAGTTGACTATGTCGGTTTCTCCTACTACATGTCCATGACTGTTGTCCACCGTGAAGAAAATACCCATTATGACTTCAATGAAGCAGGATTTGCGTCCAATGGTGAACCTGTCAAGGCAGATGTCACAAAGAATCCATACCTCAAGACAAGTGACTGGGGCTGGCCAATCGATCCACTTGGACTCCGTTATTCCCTCAGCTACATCTATGAAAGATATGATCTGCCAATGATGATTGTTGAAAATGGTCTTGGTGCATATGACAAGAAAGAAGCAGATGGTTCTGTCAATGATGACTATCGTATTGCTTACCTCAGAAGTCATATCCAGGCAATGAAGGAAGCTGTTGAAGAAGATGGTGTTGACCTTCTTGGTTACCAGATGTGGGCACCAATCGACATCGTCTCTGCTTCTACTGGTGAAATGGATAAGCGCTATGGCTTCATCTATGTTGACAAGAACAATGCTGGAGAAGGTACACTTGCCCGTTCCAGGAAGAAGTCCTTCGACTGGTACAAACACGTCATTGAAACAAACGGCGAAGAACTCTGATGCCTATACCTCATGCAATGCATGAGGTTTTTTATTATCCACTCGAAAAAAGCGACTTCCTTGTCCGCCAAAAGAACGTAAATCCATTGTTTTTACACCATCAACCTTCTATGATGATCTTGCGACAGGAAATGGATGTTGCTCACTTAAGTAGAAAAGTTTTCTGTCAGGATCTTGTTTGTGTAATCTGTCATTAATAGTGACACATGCTCCCTTCTCAGTTGTGTGAATACTTCTTCCCAAACATCCGGTATTCTAATCAGCTGAATCCCATCAGATATGAAATCCGGTCTCTGAAGATGAGACACATTTCTGGAGAAAAAGACCAGTTTTCATATTCATCTTCTTTCATTTGAGCTCACTTTCACCAATACAGATTTCTCTCCAGGCACATCTTCAAATCTGTATTGGATTATAGCCAGTCCCTATGATTTGTTTATTTTCACTATATAATATAAGCAGATCATGGAGGTAGTGTAATGTTCAATAAAAACCTGAAGTATTATCGGCTGAAGAAGCAAATGACAAAAAAAGAGCTTGCATCATTGATTGGAGTAACGCCAATGGCAATCACTTATTACGAAAATGGCAAAAGAAAACCAGACATGAATACGATACAGGCGCTGGCTAAAGCACTTGATATCAGGGTTTCTGACTTCCTGCGTTACCGCAATGAGAATCTGCATTTTGAGCATGGCAAGTTCAGAAATATGTAGAACGTATTTCATAACTGATCCACATCAATGGTGGCAAAGTCCGCTTGCCCATGTATGAACTTGAAATTCGCCTGCATCAGAAATAGAGAAATACCCTGCTTTCTGCTATTGCCCTTCTCTTCAGATAAAGTTATCATTTTTCCACAGCCAGGCTGATGTATCCATAAGGTGGATGGGAGTACCGCTGTTAATAGAGCAGAGGATTTCAACTCTTCTAAAACATCACATTATCCTGTGCCTTTTTTATTGCTCTTTTGCACAGTATGTCGCAATAAATGCAGGTATTCCAAATTCCTTCAATCTTCCTACATCATTTGTATCTTCATACAGGTCTTTCAATACAAATCCAGCTTCTAACTGTCCTTTGATCTGTTCTTCAATCGTATGAGAAAACTGGATGCCATCATTCATTTCCATTGACCGTTCATATTGGGCATGGTTTTTCAATGGATTAAACGGCAAAGGAGAAACGATTCTTTCCTGTTTCTCATCCACCACATAATTGATTCCTATATCATAGCCACCAAGGAACCTTCCACCATGTTTCAAAACTCTGTAACATTCTTTGAATACTGGTAAGGGATCTTCAATATAGCAATTGGAACCGGATGAAAGATGAGATCAAATGATTCATCCGCAAAAGGAAATGGCTTTGTCATATCTGCCTGTACAATCTCTATATCATAGCCTTATCTTTCTGCCACCAGTTTTTCACTATTGCACTGCTCTGTAGAATAATCGAGAACTGTACAATGTGCACCAAGGACAGAAAATACAGGCATCTGCTGTCCTCCACCACTGGCAAGACCAAGAATCTTCTTACCCCTGAATTCTGTAAACCAGTCATGGGGAACATATTTCACCGGTGTCAGTTTGACATCCCACCTGCCATTTCTTGCCATCTCAAATGTTTCATGACTGATTGGTTCACCCCACTCCCAGCCTTCTTTACACCAGTTGTCTATGACAGACGCATTAATATCCTGATATCGCATATTCATACCTCTTCTTTCAAAAACTTCTCAGCATCACTTCGTGAACAAAAACGATATACTTCACCATCAAAACTACCCAGCAGATCTTCAATAACCGGTTTCTGCTCCCCGGCAAATTTTCGGATCCATTCTTCAAACTCTTTGTCAAATTCTTCTTCAATCCAGGGCATATCTTCCCGTTTCTGACCGATTCTGCTGCGTACACCATCCAGACATACAGAAAGCGGATAATCGAGGAAAAATACCGCATCCGCATATTCAAGACGCATTGACAGAGTCCGCAGATAATTTCCATCGATGATCCACGCTCCCTTATTCAAAATAGTTATCAATTGTTCATCAAACTCTTCATCTGTAACAGTTGTCTTGTCTGCACGATGAAAAAGCATATCCAGATAATACAGTGGTAACCCTGTTTTCTTCTGCAATGTTCTTGCGAATGTACTTTTACCAGCACCAGGACAACCAATGACCAGTATTCTTCTTTCCTGTTTCATCGCATCAATATATGTATTCTTTCTTTGACATCGTCACTGAATTCTTCAAGATCTTCCATTTCAATCACATGGTCACGCAAAAGACCGACCAGGTTCTGATAAAATCTGGATCTGCGCATTTCCACAACCACCCCTGGACTCTTTTTGTCCACCCAGATCCTGTCTTCCAGTTCCCAGAACCTTTCATCTGGTCGCTTTGACTCATCCATCAAAAGGGCAACATATTCTCTGTTCAGGCGGTCCATATACGCCATCTGCCATCCACCTATCTTTTTTCTGAATAGTTTCCAGTCTTTTTCTGCTACCTCAATCATGAAAATACATACTCCTCTAATGTCACAATAATAGATAACAACAATACCGCAATCATGATCGTCCAGGCAATGATGAGTTTGATGCGGATGTTCTTTTCAACTTTTGCCTTTGTCAAAGGCAGGTTATACGCGTCAAGCAATGCATAGAATTTTTTGATATCCGCCACATTCCCTTTCACCGGTAATGTGGAGAGATATGTATCTGCTTCCTTCACAACCGCTTCATCATCCAGATACATGCGCATGATGTCATTTTGCATCAATTGCTGAATGGTGTTTTCACTGATGCAGGAAATGTCTTTGAGAAGATGATGGACGACTTCCAGGCGGTTTGTTGTTTCTATGGAAGACTGTACTTCATTGAACAACTGATCGGAACGCTTCGTCCTTTGCACTTCCTCTACATGTATTGCATGCGCCTTGTTCTCCTGTTCAACGGGTATTTCTTCTTTTATCACTGTTTCCTGTGGCTCATTGCCACGGGCATAGTCCATTGCCTTGCGGTATGCCTCCTGCAACAAACGGAATCCATCCGGATCATCTTCCGGATGACAGGTTTTTACCTTCTTTGCATATGCCTTTTTGATTGCACGGATATCATTTGTTTTGTCTATGCCTAATATCTCCCATACACTCATGCATAGAATCCTCCGCCCGTTTCTTCATCGTCATTATTTGCAAAAAGTTCGTCTTCCATCATAGAACGCTGCTGTTCATAGCGATCCATGATCGCATTGACTTCATCTATACGCTCCATCTTTTTACGGATGTTGTTCAATGCTCTGTATTCCCTGATAAACTGCTGGGCAAACGCCTGGAAGGACTCTCTTTCTTCTTCTCTCATTTCTTTATACAGCCTATTCATCCTTTCAATCACAAGATCAAACTCTGCTTGTCTCGAAAGCTGCAGGGATACGCGTTCAATGCTATCAATTGCCTGTCTGTTTCTTACACGTTCCAGTGTATGCGTATCACCAATCTGATAGGCGTAAACTTCATTTGTCGAAAGAATACGCACTTCCACAAACAACATGGAATTGATGTCATAGGAATATGTCAGTGCAAACTCTTCCTGTCCTTTATGATTGGTAGGAATCGGAATGATGATATCCCCAAGCAGCAGATTGTCCTTTGCATACATGTTTTCACCCTGGTAAACATGAATATGAATTTCCTTCTGCTTCTCTTTCAAAGCACACAGGTTGACTGTTTTGGTCACAGGAAGAATTGTATTGCGTGGTATCACTACCTTGGAAAGGCTCTTTTGTGCATCCACTTCGTTATAAACAGAAGTACAGAGGGAAAATGGACAAATATCAGTCAACACAAGGTCCTTCACCACTTCATTTCTTTCATGAATTCCCGTATAGATGGCAAGTCCTTCTGCCACAAGTTTTTCTATGTCCTTTCCGGCAAGAATGTCGAGGTTCAATAGTTCACCAAGATATTGCTGCACAAGCGGCATACAACAGGAACCTCCAACAAGAATCATCTGATCCAGTTCAGAAGGACGCATACCACTGCCATCTACTGCCTGTAAAATCACTGGTTTCATCTTCTCAAGAACAGGCATACAGATATCTTTCAGAATGTCCTGGGTGATCATTGTCTGATATTGTCTTCCTTCCACCATCAGGTACATCATTGCACTGTCTTTTTCACCAAGCAGAATCTTGATACGTTCTGCTTCCCTTAACAATGCCATCTTTCTCTCTTTGGAAAGTGCATCTATGGAAAGCTGGTTGTCCGCAAGGAAATATAAAGCGATCGCATGATCAAAATCACTTCCACCAAGATGATTGTCACCAGCTATAGAAAGAATGCTGACCACATTTTCAAAACAGTCCACGATGGAAATGTCCAGTGTTCCTCCACCAAAGTCCAATATGGCAAAGGTTTCATAGCTGTCATCACTATGACAGGCAAGTGCTGCAGCAGATGGTTCATTGATCAGCCTTTCCACTTTGACACCAAGTAATGTACCAATGCGGCGTGTTGCTTCACGCTGCTTTGCATCAAAATAAGCAGGCACACTGATAATCACTTCCTCTACCTTTTCACCAAGGTAATTCTCCGCATCCAGAATCAATTGTTTCACCACAAAAGAAGACAATTCTTCCGAAGAATATGCCTTTCCATCCAGCACATACTTCTGGTCTGTACCCATGGTTCTCTTGAACAAAGAAGCACAATTCTCCGGTTCCACTACACTCTTTTCTTTGGCAATCTTCCCCACTACCAACTGGTTATCTTTGATATAAACGCAGCTTGGTGTGAGATATTCACCAAACACATTGGGAATGATTTCTGCCTGATTATTGCGATATACGGCACAAAGGCTGTTGGTTGTGCCAAGATCTATACCAATGACTGCCATAACACGATCTCCTTATGTACATTATACAAAAAAAACTGAGAAAACCTCAGGTCAGTCTGGCTGTTGGCCATCATGTGCCTTCCACATACATGGAAGTAATGCAAAATCAGTGAAAACTGCTTCAAAGGAAGAATCTTCCGGACTGCAGGCATAAATACCAAATGTAATTTCATCGGTGGCTTTGGCAAGATGGGCAATGCGCATCTGGTGGAAGGTGATGCCATCCGTAGAATTTTCAATACAGAAATCATCTTCCCTGCGGCTCAGCCTGTACCACATTTCTTTGACTTCCGGTTTGATTTCCACAGTAGCCCAGTCAGAATAGCCACCATTTGTGACCACACTGCCAAGATGGGCAAATGTCTCATTTTCATATTCTACGGAACCCTTGATCCAGTTTTCACTATCGAGGTATACCACCACTCCACACTGATCAAACCGGTGATGGCTTTCCTTGAAATCCGTCTTTACCACAAAGGAAAAGAACTTCTCATTTGTCTTTATCTGAAACACTGGCGCATTGTCATTGCGGAAATGATAATACGTCCTCTGCCACAAATCTGTATGTGGTTTTGTCACAATAGAAACACAATTATCCTTCACTTCATAGGAAGCTGGTTCTCTTGTCCAGACAAACTTTTCGAGATCTGTTTTCATCATATTCCTGCCTCTCCTTTTCTCTTATCATATAGCTTATTCAGGTATAGAAAAAGGTCTTTCGCCCTTAATACCAGACTTCTTTGACTTCTGT
This sequence comes from uncultured Erysipelotrichaceae bacterium, assembly GCA_949289855.1. Lineage (GTDB taxonomy): Bacteria > Bacillota_I > Bacilli_A > Erysipelotrichales > Erysipelotrichaceae > Bulleidia. The sequence goes on along the minus strand of CASEPS010000016.1, from coordinate 29,173 downwards.
ATGAAATGGAAGAACAATACCAAACTGGTTGTTTTCCACAAGCACTTTTGCGTCCAACCGGCTGGAGTGATGTGGGAATGGTGTATGTACAGCCTTACCTTCCTCAAGAAGCTGTACACAGAAAGAACCTTTCTTTCGTCTTCCTGTCACGATGACAACTGCTTCCTTTTCCAGCATTTCCTTCACAAACACTCTGTTTTCTTCCCGCATGAGATGCGTATCCGCAATGAGGATGATCTCTGCTTCCTCTGTTGGTGTGCGCATCGCAACTTCATATGCCTCAAGGAAAGCAAGCTTTGTCTCATTTTGTATCCATGCTGTATTTTCCAGCATCATCTCCTCAGCGTTCACAAACCGCTCATCCAATGCAATACGACAATCCGGAAATCTTTCCTTTAAAAGATACAAAATTTCATTTCCTCTACCAAATGTCTGCACAGGAAGAATGACCTTACGTTTTTCATTCCTGTACTTCCTGATAAGAGAGACAAGTCTGTCTCTCAACTCTTGTGCATCTTCCATACATGTATCATGTGCCATGTCCACAAGTGCAATATCTGCTTTTATACCATGTGGTACATCTGTCGCATAAACAAGAGAATTTGCCTGGTAGTCACCAGAAAAGAAGAAGGTCTTATTCTCTGTTTTGATAAGATACCAGAGAGAACCTGGACAATGCCCGCTTCTTCCATATTGCACACATATTCCATCCCGTTCAATGGTGCCAGGATACACATACGGAAGTGCCGTTCTCTTTTCGTATGTTATCTTACAGAAACGGAATGTATCTTCAGTCGCAATGATTTCACCATGGAAACCTTTGTTCAACAGATACTCAAGTGCCCCGGTATGGTCCTTATGGGCATGTGTCAGAAAGAGATAATCTACAGCTTCTGCTTCTTCTTCCGAAAGATGTGGTTCAGGATGGGGATCTGTATCCAGAATCCCACAATCCACCACCACATAACGACCTGGTTTGTATTCCACCATGAAGCAGCTTCTGCCATGTTCTCCATATCCACCTTTAATGTTCAGACTGTTCATATGCATACAGTTTATCACATTTGAAGGACAGCCATCCCTTTTCTCCACGTGTCAGATTCTCTTTATGCAGGAAAGTGACTTCCTCTCCATCTTCTGTACGGGCAATGACACGATACGTGCCACCTTCAAATGTAGGCATAACTACTTCTACCGGAATTGCATTATCCATCTTATCTTTTGCATATGTGCAGTCTTCTGGTCTGAAATATAACTCACAAGCTTCATTTCCACTGAAATGCAAAGCTTTGATCTTTACACTGCCTTTGGCAAAGACACCATAGTCACCATCCTTGCTTTCGAGCTTTGCCATCATATGGTTACCAGCCCCAAGCAGTCCTGCAACAACTGCCGAAGCAGGTCTTTCATAACATTCTACAGGTGTTGCAATCTGGTCAATGAGACCATTGTTCATGACAACAATTCTGTCTGCCATCGCAAATGCTTCGGAAGGGTCATGGGTGACATGGAATACTGTCGTATGCAGTTCACGGAAGATCTGTGCCATTTCAGTTCTCATCTCAATGCGCAGCTGTACATCGAGGTTACATAATGGTTCATCGAGCAGAATGATGGCAGGAGACATAATGAGGGCTCTTGCAATAGCGACACGCTGTTGCTGACCACCGGAAAGCTCCGATGGATACTGGTCCATCAACCCTTCCAGATGCAGTAAGGACACCATCTTGGCCAGTTTTTCTTCACATGTCTTCGCATCTGTTTTTCTTAATTTCAGGCCATAAAGAACATTGTCTTTTGCACTCATATGTGGCCAAAGGGCAAAGTCCTGGAAAACCATATTGAGGTCTCTTTTCTCAATCGGTGTCATCTTCTTTGGGGTCGTGACAGCTGTACCATTAAGGATAACCAGTCCATCATCAATGCCAAGAATACCGGCAATGATATTCAACATGGTACTTTTGCCACAACCAGAAGGACCAAGCACAGAGATGATTTCACCCTTTTCAACATCGAGTGATACACCTTTGAGCACTTCCTTTTTGCCATAACTTTTATGAATATTCTCAAGCTTCAGCATTGTTTCCATACAGCTTTACTTCTCCCTTCTTTTTCTGATTGATATTCAACAGCCACTGCAACACAAACATGATTGTGATAATGCATATACCACTGACAATCGTCGCTGCGGCCGCATCACCAAACTTCAGGTCATTATAGGAATCGGAAATCCAGACGGGAAGAGTTTCCCAGTTTGGCGGATAGAGGATGGTTGTAATCGCCAGATTGAAGATACTTCCACCAAAAGCAGAAAGCACTGCCGAAACAGAACTGTTGTGCAACAGCGGTAACAGGATCGTACGGATCTTTGTGAAGAACCCTGCACCCTGCATTTCCGCAGCTGTCATCATGGATTCCGGAATTTTTGCCATACCTGCCACAAGAATACGGTTGATCAATGGAATTGCTGCAGCTACCACCGCAAGAACAAGGATGGCTGGTGTACCATACAAATGAAGACCAAGTGGCACAAGCCACTTCTGGTTCCAGACAAAGATATAGCCTATACCAAGGACAACACCTGGCACTGCCATAGCGATGAGTGTTGTCATATCAATTGCCTTCTTCAATGGGGAACGCGAATAGGTCAATACAAAAGCAGTACAGAATGCAATCACAAGGCCAATCACTGCCGCAATCACTGCAAGCCCAAGAGAATGACCAATACCGGTTAACAATGTACTGTCTGCAGCGAATACATTGATGTAGTTATCCAGTGTAAAGGAGAACTTCGAAATACTGATGCCGCTGGAGAAAGACATGATGAGACTTGAACCAATCGGCACACCAAGTGCGACAAGGCAATACAGCCAGCTGAAACCCGTCACAATAATCTTTTTCAATCCACCAATCTTACGTGGAGAAGCCTGCTGGGTACCATTATCCAGGAAGTCATACTTCCTTGAACCCATTGCCTTATATTGCACAAACATGGCAAGAACAATCAGTACCATGAGGCAAAGTGACAATACCCCTGCCATATCAAAACGGGCTGGTGATGTCCGGATAGCAGAATAGATGGTATAAGGAAGTGTCGGAAAGGAATAAACAGCGGTGATGGTTGAAGAAAGACCATAGTCACCAACTGTATCCATGAACACAAGCATTGCGGCTGAGCATAGTGCCGGCAACATGAGTGGCAGCTGCACATCCTTCCATACCTGAAAAGAAGAAGCACCATTCATCCGTGCTGCATGCATGAGTCGTATTGGTTCCCATTCCAGTGCTGTGCGGATGGTAATGTATGCCATTGGCCATTTGCATAATGTCATGACGGTCACAAGTCCCGGGAAGCTGAAGACAAAGTCACTCATCCAGGGAATATTGAGCCAGGCACTGGCAATACCATTACCTGCCGAAAAATATACCCACCCCTGGGCAAGGATGAAACTTGGAATGATCATGAGCACCCATGCCGCAAGATCAATCAGTTTTGCGCCTGGAAACTGGTATTGTGTTCTCACCCAGGCAAGTATTGCGGCCACAATCAGTCCAAGACAGGTTGTGCCTGCCGCAAGGGCCAAAGAATTGAGGAAAGCCTTCCGCCAGAGAGGTCTTGTAAAGACATCGCCAAGAATGGACAGGTTGGCCAGATCAAATTCTTCAAGTTCAAGTCCCGGACATACGATCTGAAAAAGTACTGCCACCAAAGGCAGCAGTACCAGAATAAACAGAATCGCAAAGACACCGGAACTGATACGGTTATCTCTGTTTTTCATACGTTACTGTGCAGAATAATCTGCGAACCATGCCTTGATGTCTGCTTCGTTCTCAGCACCGAATGCAACATCCGCAACTGCAAGCTTTGGATCAGCTTCACGTTCTTCTTTCGTTGTAACACCATCAACAGATGGGGTAAAGAAACCTTCATCACCAGCATCCACAAGTGCCTGCTGTACTTCCGGATCAAGCAGGAAGTTAATGAATGCTTTGGCAATATCCGGCTGATCTGTTGCTGAACTGATTGCTGCAACTCTTGTAGAAGCTGCCGCACCATTTTCAGGCCATACAATTGTGATTGGTTCACCTTCCGCAATCATGGAATATGCATTGGATTCCTGTAACATCGCAATGGAAACTTCACCACTGCCAAGTGCTTCAACAACCTGTGGGTTCTTTGGATAAACCTTGAGACCATTTTCAAACAATGTTGTGAAGTACTCTTCACCACCATCCATGCCCATTTCATCCATGAAATAAGCCGCAAGCGGATATGCTGGTGCAGCAACACCAGGGTCTGCCATGGCAATGGCATCCTTATACTTTGCATCTGTGAGATCTTCATAAGACTTTGGTGCATCTTCTTCACTCCAGACATCATTACGGTACACAATAACACCTGCAGAATGCGCACCTGTTGGATAGAAGCACTTGTCTTCTGGTACCAATGCACTGAAGAAATCAGTGAGACCAGCAGCGTTTTCCACATCAACATCCTTCAGAATCTGACCATCAAGATTCAGATTGTAAATGTCATACATGGAGTCCATCCAGACAACATCCCACTGTGGATTGGACTTTTCTGCCTCAATACGGGACATGGTCTCAGCACCATTACCAACAACCACTTCCACATCATAACCTGTCTTTTCCTTGAAAAGATCCGGAATAATCGCATCAAAATCGTTCAGATAAACCGTAAGCGGTTCAGCAGCCTGCTCTTCTACAGTAGCAGCACTTTCTGCTGGCGCAGCCGTTTCTTCTGTTGTAGTACCACCACAACCAGTCATGGCAATCAAAGCACTGACCGCAAAAATAGAATACTTCTTTTTCATTTTCTCTCTCCCTTATGAATGTGTAAATCATAAAAGAAGAATGTAAATCAAAAACGCATGTTAAGTTAAATTTGTGTTAAATTTCATAACCACAAAAAAAAGAGGCATTTGCCTCACAATCACAGTGCTGTAAAATGACCATGGAAACGTACACGGTATGGTCCTTTTGGACGTACCCTATAATGACCACCAGATACCCGTTTCTTCTTCTCTTTTTCCACAATCTCCTCAGCATGTTCCATCAGGGAAAACCTTCCCTCACCATCTTTCATAAACCAGCCACGCTTCAATGGCGCACCACAATTTGAACAAAGGGCAAAGCCTTCTAATGGCAGGGCATTGGAATCCGGATTGACTTCCATATAACCGCATACCGGACAATACATACCAACATAGACACCCTTTTCTGCCCGCTGTGGTCTTGTTTCCAATACCTGCTGTTCTGTTTCCTTTTCTTCTTCCTTCTTTTTCTTCTTCTTGAAAAAATTGAACATAATTCCTCCGTGCCACATAAGATCATACAACACTTTTCACATAGGAAATCCGAACTTTTTGTGAAGATCACAATTGTGAAGCAAACAACCGCACAATGGAATAGAAGAAACCAGTAAGTGGTTTACTGATCGATTCTTCCAATGTAACTTCATGGCACTTTTCCATTGTCTTTTCCACATCATGCAATACATCCTTCACTACATCCGCATGCAGTATATATGTACCATTTTCAAAATGGAGATAGAGAGAACGGTAATCCAGGTTTACGGTCCCAACTGTTGCGACAACATCATCTGCCACAAACACCTTGGCATGCACAAACCCTGGTGTATATTCATGGATATGTACACCGCCACGAATCAGAATTTCATAATATGACCGCGTGATGCCGAAGATGATTTTCTTGTCCGGAATACCCGGGGTGATGATATGTACATCCACACCGCGTTTTGCCGCAAGGATCAGACAATTGATCATATCCGTATCAATGATGAGATACGGCGTCATGATATACACATATCTGTTCGCCCTGTTCAGAATATTCATATATACATTCTGTCCAGTCAGTTCATCATCCAGTGGTGACTCCCCATATGGCACAATATAGCCATCTTTCTCACCTTGTTCTGCTTCACCACGGAACACTTCATAATTCTCATCTTCTTTGCGTATCGCATTCCAGTTTGTCAGAAACAGGCAGAGGTATGACCATACCGCTTCCCCTTTGATGCGGATGATATTGTCCTTCCAGTGTCCATGTTTGACAATGGCATTGATATATTCATCCGCCAGGTTCACACCACCCGAGAAAGCAACCCTGCCATCAATGACCATAATCTTGCGATGGTCACGATGGTTCATGATGATATTGATGAACGGAGAAACTCGGTTAAAGGAAACAGCCTTTATGCCTTTGGTTTCCAATACTTTTGTATACTTTGCCGGCACAGTCTGTAAGGAACCCATGTCATCATACATCACCCGGCACTCCACGCCTTCCTTCACCTTTTGTTCGAGAATTTCAAGCATGGCATTCCACATCTTTCCTTCTTCAAGAATGAAGTATTCCATGAAGATGTAGCGCTTTGCCTTGCGCATCTCTTCCAGCATCACCGGCCATCCCGCATCCCCAAGCGGATAATAATCAAGATGTGTGTTGTGATAGACAGGATATCCCTGATTGATAAGATATTGCACTTCTCCAGCATGAAGAGGATCTTTGTTTTGAACCTCTTCTATGACCAAAGGATCCTGCACATAGTATTTCTTTGCCTTTTTTGTTTCAGAAACAATCTTATGGAGCACTTTCGAAGTCAACAGGTTTGCGCCAAGCACAAGATAAAGCAGTGTTCCTGGAACCGGGAAAAGCACGATGATGATCACATAGATCAGATCCGAAGACAGATGGCGGCTGTTGCGGACAATAGACAGCAAAATGATGACACTCAACAATCGCAATGCCACACTGATCCATGTCGCAAATCCCACAAAATAATGCAATATTGTATAGACAAGACCAATTTCTATCAGTGCCACAACAGCGAGCACAAGAATTCTACCCAGAATATCTTTCACATTTTTCATAGCACAACCTCTTTCTTTAGCCTACCACATCATGCAACAAAAAAGACAATACATCTCTGTACTGTCCTTACAAACCAGCCACCATGATCACAAATGGAATGGTCACAATCGATAGCAATGTCGAAACACAAACGGCAGAAGATGCCAGCAGTTCTGGCTGGTGGTACTTCCTGGCAAATAGAACGGTCGCATTGGCAGCAGGCATTGCTGCTATGATAATACCGATTCCACATACCATCGGATCATGGATGAGTGCCTTCATTATGGGAATATAGAGTAGTGGAATGATCACGCCTGTAAAAAAGACAAGCAGATAGATCTTCACGTTTCCAAAGACATCTTTGAGACGATACCCTGCCAGTGTTGCTCCGATGATTAACATGGCAAGTGGTGTTGTCATATCTCCAAAGCTGTTGAGTGGGACAAGAATCCATTCCGGAAACATGATCCGGAAAGCATAGAGGAATACCGCAAGTACAGAAGCCACCATACCTGGTGTAAACAACTGTTTTGGATCAAAAGAGAACCCTTTTCTTTCTGCCATGATGGCATCACCCGCAATGAACAATGAAACATTGAAGATCATATTCACAATGGCTGTATACAAAACCGCAATGTCTCCATAGATTGCCCGCATGAGTGGAAATCCCATGAAACCAATATTGGGATACATGATGATGAACTGCACAAGTCCCCTTGCCTTTTTGATGGGTAATACCTTCAATACGACAAATGCAATGAAGGGAAGACCAAAGACAAGCAGTGCTGTCATGAGAAGAATATCTGTTAGTGGCATACTATCCGGAATTTCCATTTCCACAGAACCGATGATCAAAAGTGGCATTGTGATGTTGAGTACAAAGGCATTAAGACCAGCTATGAAATCTTCTTGCAATACCTTTGTACGAACCAGAACAAATCCGGCTCCAAGCATGATGAACAATTCCACCATCTGGGTAATTACAATTCCAATATCCATGTCTGCCTCCTCAAAGCACCATACCAGCAGCCATTACAACAAGTGGTAATGTCAGAAGACAGAGAATTGTACTCATGCACACCTGTTCTACTGCACTGCGGTAATCACTATTGTACGCCTGGGCAAAGATAGCCACATTGGAACCAACCGGACAGGCCGCCGCTATGAGCACAGCCATGCGGATTGTTTCATTTCCTGCTGGCACAAGTGCAAATACCCCCAATGTAATCAGAGGGATCAGAATCAATCTCACAAAGGAAACAAAATAAATATTCTTCTTTTTTAACATGCCCACCAGATCACACTGGGCAAGGTAAACCCCTGACACAAGCATTGCCAGTGGTGTATTCAATCCTGATACAATTTCAAACACATCTGTAACAAGTACCGGCATCTGTATGCCACTGACAAACAATACAAGACCAATCACAACCGCAATGACAATGGGATTGGTGATGATGTTCTTTGGCTTCATGACTGACTTGTCACCGCTCATCACATATACACCATATGTCCATTGCAATGCATTGATGAGGACAATCATCATGGAAATATAGAACACTGCACCTTCACCAAGTGTTGCTGAGATGAGTGGTATACCGATAAAGCCGGCATTGGAGAAAGTCGATGAGAAGTTGGCAACACCATCTTTCTTTCCAAAAAAGACATACGAAACAAGAATGGCCAGACCCATGGCAATGAGCGAAACCACAACAGAACTGAGCAGTGCTGAAACATTCTCTGCACTCCGTTCAATCATGAAGTTTTTGACAATCACAACCGGAATCACAAGATACAACAGAACTTTTGCCATATCTTTCGACCCCTGATCACTGATGAACTTTATTTTGTAGAACACAAATCCTATACTCATCAGAATAAACATGATGAGAATCTGTTGAAACAACAAACCTGCTATTTCCATATAATTCCCCCTCAAACCAAGTTCAATGATACCATACAACAAAAAGGTTGACTTACCATATAGCCGCATCCAGCAGTTTTTTGTATACGAAGATTGTGGAAACAAGAACACTTTTTCTGTTGGCCCTTCTTCTGCAATACTGCCTTCCTTTAGAACAATCCCCCTTGTCACAAAAGGACCATTCCTGCTCATCTGAAAAACAGCCGATTTTCCATTTCTGGAAATCCATAGCCTGCACTTCATCTTCCGGCTATAGTTTAGCCATGAAAACAGAACAGACAAAAAGTCCCCGTCATTGGGGCATCGTGGCACTGATGTGCCTGCTCTCTGCAAGTTCCATCGGAATCTGCACAAATTCAGTTGGTGTATTCTATACACCGGTTTCAGAGGCATTACATGTGTTAAAGGGTACATTTGCAATGCATGCGACATTGTCCAACATGTGTACTGCCATCATGGCTCTCTTCATGCCAAAGCTGATGCGGAAAACAGACTATAGAAAACTGCTTCTCATCGGTGCACTGCTCGCCTCCATTCCCACCTTCTTCATGGGCTTCACCCACAGTATGATGGGATTCTATATCCTTGGCATATTGCGCGGCATCGGTGCAGGTATCTTTGGTATCGTACCAATTACGATGATCATCACAAACTGGTTCCAAAAATCCCATGGCCTTGCGACAAGCATCACCCTGTCCTTCTCAGGATTATCCGGTGCTGTATTCTCACCACTTTTCACCTGGTGCATCACAAACTACGGCTGGGAAAAAGCCTTCTTCCTGATGGGTGGATGTCTCTTCCTCCTCACCATTCCGGTATGTCTTGTCCATTGGCACACACGCCCTGAAGAAGAAGGCCTGTTACCCTATGGGTATAGCGGAGAACACGAGACAAAAGCTGTCCTGCAAAACACAAAATTCCAGTATTTCTCTATCGGTTTTCTTGCTATGGCACTATTTGCCTTCCTGCATCCTGCCATCACTGGCATATCCCAGCACATTTCCGGTATGGCTGAAAGTGTAGGACTGTCCGCCCAGAATGGCGCATTCATGGTTTCCCTGATCATGATTGGCAATGTTTCTTCCAAACTTCTCATCGGCATTCTGAGTGACCACACCACACCACTCAAAGCTTCCATCTGTATGATCTTCGTCAATATCTGTTCCCTGTTACTGCTCTATGTTGGCATGTTACAGGCAAATGTTTCATGGATGTTTGCTGCATCAGTTTTGTTTGGTACCATCTACTCTGTTGGAGCCGTTGGCATACCACTGCTCACCCGAAGCTTCTTCGGTAGTGAAAACTACCAGAAAGCTTATTCTGTCATCGGCTTTCTCACCAATGCCGGCTCTGCTTCTTCTTTGACCCTGATCGGTTATGTAGCAGACTTCACAGGCAGTTACATACCAGTACTCTTCATTGCCATCGGCTTTCATCTCTTTAACATATGTCTGCTTGCGATTGCACATTACTCGACAAGAAACTGATCGTTTACAAGCTTTTCAAAAAGGTTATAATGTTCGCATGGGAATGAAGTTCTCCCAAGGGTAACCTGAACCGCTTTTCAAGCTGATGACTTCTGCGATGTATTGGGCGCAGAATAGCATCAGCTTTTTTGCGCTAAGAGGAGGAACTATTCATGTTAACATCACTTGCTTTCATTTTTCTGGTCGGCCTCACTATGGCAGCCATCTGTCAACGGCTCAACCTTCCCCGCATTATCGGTATGTTACTGACGGGAATTGTACTTGGACCATATGTTCTGGATCTGCTCGACCCATCTATCCTGTCTATTTCAGCTGACCTCAGACAAATGGCACTCATCATCATTCTGCTCAAGGCAGGACTTTCCCTGAATCTTTCCGATTTGAAAAAAGTAGGACGCCCGGCAATCATGATGTCAAGTATTCCGGCAAGCTGCGAAATACTTGCATTCTTTCTGTTTGCGCCCTCAATTCTCGGTGTCACAAGAATTGAAGCAGCAGTCATGGGCGCCGTACTGGGGGCTGTTTCCCCGGCTGTTGTTGTGCCACGCATGGTACAGCTGATGGACACAAAATATGGTACAGACAAAAGCATTCCCCAATTGATTATGGCTGGCGCGTCATGCGATGACATCTTTGTCATTGTACTTTTCTCCACCTTTGTCTCTATGGCACAGGGAGGTCAGGCAAACCTGATGGACTTCATCAATATCCCGGTTTCCATTCTCCTTGGCATTGCCCTTGGCGCAATTACCGGCTATCTGCTCAGTTTGTTTTTTGAAACAGCTTATGCCCATAAGCACTGTGTGCGCAACAGTATGAAAGTCATTATTGTCCTTGGTGTATCCTTCCTGCTCATGTCCATTGAAACATGGCTGGAAGACATTGTATCTGTATCAGGACTATTGGCTGTTGTCAGTATGGCATGTGTGCTCAAAATCAAAAGCACAGCCTTTGTCTCAAAGAGGCTGTCTGAAAAGTTTGGAAAACTATGGCTGGCAGCAGAAGTATTGCTGTTTGTCCTGGTCGGTGCAGCAGTAGATATCCGTTATACGATGAATGCCGGTATTGCGGCAGTATTGATGATATTCCTTGCCCTCATCTTCCGCTCTATTGGTGTAGCCATTTGTCTTATCGGTACGCCAATGACAAAGAAAGAACGTATTTTCTGTATGATTGCCTATCTCCCAAAAGCAACTGTTCAGGCCGCAATTGGTTCAGTTCCCCTTTCAATGGGACTTCCCTGTGGACAGATTGTATTATCAGTTGCTGTTCTTGCCATCCTGATCACAGCCCCGCTTGGTGCCATTGGCATCGACATGACATACAAGCGCCTGTTGCACAAAGAAGGAAGAAAGGAAAATACATACAATACAGCAGAACAATCATTATGAAAACAATATGCGGCAGACTGATCTGCCGCATTGTTGTTATCTGGTTGTCATCTTCATCTTTGCCGCATAGAGCTGGGCTATGATGCCAGCCGCTGTCTGTAACTGATAGGGATGGGAAATCTGATCATGACCGGATTGGAAACGTACCACATCATTCACAAATGAAGGAATTTTCTCCTTTGTGCCGGCAATGAGCCATATCTTTGGTATCATCAGTCTTCTGCCAAGCCTTCGTATATCAGCCGAATCAAAATAGGTGCCGGTATAAGAGAAAATTAGAATCAGATCATTTCTGCCCGCTTCTTCAAGATATCGGATCTGCTCTGCATACGAAACATTAGTAAATACCTGTTTTCCCTGCATTAACATATCTGCCTGCAGACTGATAGCAGCACCTGCGGCCTTGAGAAGTCCAAATGCCGCAATCCGCTCATAGGAGGCAAGGTCTTTGATCAGGCGTTCAACCGCAGGAATATCAATTGTCTTTGTGACAAGGTCCACACTTTCCTTTACCCGTAATCCATAGTCCGTTACCCGGTTCTCTGGATCTTTGTCAGCACCAGCTTCCTCATAATAAAGACTTGTCGTATGTAACAGTTCTTTCAGTTCGTTGAAGTCACGCAAGCCAATTTCCTTACAGAAACGCGAAATGGAGCTGAGTGACACATTGCACGCAACTGCCATTTCCCTGATGCCGATATCCTGCATTTCATCAAGATGTTGCAGAAGATATGTTGCTATCAGACTGTTTGTCGCATCCTTCTTTTCACTTGCAATTGTCGAAAGAAAGACAATCGGCAATTTATCGTAAATCATGCCAGCCTCCTGGAATTACTTTCCTCTGGCAAAATTATATAACATTCTCTCTTTCAACTGGCTGACATCATAGCCAAGTTCTTGTGCAATCCTGAACGCAAATGGATAACCGGTAGCTGGTCCCTGGGAGGTAATGATCTTCTGGTCACTTTCTGTAAGTGCACCGGTAAAGATACCACCTTTGAGCTTTTCTCCATACCCTGTATAACCAGTAACCTTCACCCCATCGATGACCTTTGCGTCAGACAATACAATGGTTCCAGAACACATCGCACATACATATTTGTCATTGTCATGGAAATACTGCACCATGGAAATGACATCCGGATTGGCACAAAGGTTCGCGCCACCTGGCCTTCCTCCAGGCAATACAATGGCATCATAGTCCTTCACTGCATCAGAGAATTTCTCATCCGCTTTGACATACATGTTTTGCATACCTTTGACAAAGAGGTCATCACAAAATCCAAATGTTGTCACCTCTGCACCTGCTCTTCTTAAAATATCCACAATGGTGAGTGTTTCGCCTTCTTCAAAACCTTCTGCCATCAAAACTGCAACACGTGCCATCTTATGCTTCCTCCTTTACATCAAATGCATTAAAGTAAACCATTCTGTTCTTTACTTTCAAAGAATCTCCACCAAGTACATCCACCAGGTAGTACGCAAAGGCATAGACTGTTGCCGGACCACGGCTTGTGATGAGATTGCCATCCTGGACAACAATGTCCTCAAGATAATTACCTTCCTGTATCTTCTTGTCATAACCGACATAGGCTGTATAGTTTCTGCCCTTTAATAAACCAGCTCTTTCCAGGGCGATTGGTGCAGCACACATCGCACAGACATATTTTCCTGCTTTGTCCATCTTCTGTAACAAAGACATGAGGTGATCATTGTTGCGCATTGCCTCTGCTCCTCCATAACCACCCGGCAGAATGACCATGTCATAGTCCACAAGGCCTTCATCCATCACACAATCTGTACGCACAACAACATCATGTGCACCTTTTACAACATCTGTGACAATTCCAACAAGATCGCAATGGATTTCAGCTCTGCGAAGAATGTCCGCAATTGTCAGTGTTTCACTTTCTTCAAAACCTTCCGCTACAATGACGGCAGCTTTCTTTTCCATCATTTGTTCCTCCTTTATCTGGCTTTATCTTGCCTTTTCAAAAGGAAAATAGCCATAGATTTCCAGAAACGGGAAACAAAAAAGACATCCGGATATGGATGTCACATGCGATTCATACTGTATCCGATACCAAGATGGGTGCGGATCAGTGGTGTATCCCTTTTTGTATCATGAATCTTTCTGCGCAAAGAAGCCATATGCACACGCAGGGAAACAATATCCGATTCCAGTTCACTGCCCCAGATTTCCCTGATGATCATCGAATGGGTGAGCACTTTGCCAACATGATGGGCAAGAAGAACCAGGAGCTTGTATTCATTTGGGGTAAGGTGTACTTCTTCATCATCTACATATACCCTTGCGCCAGCATAATCAATTTTCAGTGGACCATTTTCAAAAAGAGAAGAAGAAGGATCACTCTGTCCAAGCCAGGACAACCGTCTCTGGGAAGCACGTATTCTTGCCAGCAGCTCATCTACTGAAAATGGTTTTGTCAGATAATCATCTGCCCCGGCATCCAGTGCTTCAATCTTGTCACTTTCTTCACCTCTTGCACTGATGACAATGATTGGCACCTGACTCCAGGAACGGATGGTACGTATCACTTCCAAACCATCTGTATCGGGAAGACCAAGGTCCATGAGTACAAGATCCGGTTTATGGGAAGTCATCATCGCCAGTGCATCCTGACCGGTAGATGCTGTGTAATACGCATATTCATGCATTTTAAGCGTAATCGAAAGCAGGTTCAGTACTGACCTGTCATCTTCTACACATAATATTTCAAATGACTTCATTTTTTGACCTCCTGCATCGTAAATATGAATTTCGAACCATGTGGTTCATTATCAATACACATAATCGCTTCACCATGGGCATCCATAATCGATTTACATAAACTCAGACCAAGTCCAAGACTTCTTCTTGCGTCTGCCACTGTATTATGACATGTCGCAAACATTTCGAAAAGATGTGGTTTCATATCTTCAGGAACACCTGGTCCATCATCTATGATATAAACTGCAATTCTGTCACTTAGCCTTCTTTGTACAATGCGGATTACAGAGCCCTTTGGTGTATATTTGATGGCATTATTAACGAGGTTGATAATGACCTGAATGATGAGTCTTGCATCAATATGGACAAGAAATGCCTCATCCGTTTCATCAACAATAATCGTATGTTCATCTTTATGCGGATCCACATGACGCAATGCTTCCTCTACCACTTCCTGCAACACTTCTGTAGTCAGGTGCAGGTTTTTCACATTTTCCAGTTTTGTCAATGCGAGAAGATTTTCGACAAGGGAATTGAGCCATTGGGCATCTTCATTGATATCATTGTAAATCTGCCATTTCTGCGCAGGCTCAAGACTGGCTTCATTTTTCAATAATGTAGTTGCATTACCGGAAATCGAAGTCAATGGTGTGCGCAGATCATGGGAAATGGAACGCAGAATGTTGGCACGGAACCGCTCATTTTCGGCAGCTGCCTCAGCTCTTTCCTTTTTCTTGATATTGCGCATATTCTCTATTGTCATACCACACTCACCTACAAGAGAAAGCAGGATATTGTTTTCAAAATCAGAAAGGCGGTGTTCCATGCGGATACCGATAATACCATAGATGTTTTCACCAACACGTATGGCGAGATAGCGATACTTTGCGGAAGAGAAGTGACTCGTATATGCTCCGGCATGATGGTTATAGTCGAGAACCCACTTTGCTATCTCTGCTGATGAAGCTTCATCAAAGGAACTGTTATCCATATGGAAGTAAAGCGGTTCTTTCAACTCACCATCCTCTACCGGATAATAGATGATTGCCCGTTTCAATACACGCACAAGCTGATCCGCAACTGTTGTGATGATGTCCTCTTCTGTATGGGCATGCTGCAGCAATTCCGAACACTCCAATAACACCCTTGTCTGGGTTGCATTTTCATTAGCAACAGCCATGGAATATTTCATACGTGAAGCAAGTGTACCAGTCAGAATGGCAGATACCATCGTCACAAGATATGTGACCATATATCCACCTGCTACACGCAATGAATAATATGGTTCCACAAACAACAGATTAAAGACAAGAATATATAACAGAGCTGCCACAATACCATAAATTCTGTCTGCTGTAAGCACAGCCGTAACAAGTACAGCAAGAATATAGATGGTGACAATGTTGGCGTTGTTAATATCCGATTCAAAGACAAGAAGGGAAATGATTGTTGCAATAGCCATCACACCGATGGTGATCAGAGCATCTCTCATATTGAAGCGGTGTGTGTTCTGCCGCATGATACGGGATGGCTGTAATACCACATCTTCATCTGGCACCACATGAATGCGCGCTCGTGGTATGGCATGCACAAGACGCTCCATGATGGTTCCCCTGCGCATGATGGAACGCCTCGAACCAGACTTACCTATATAAATATCGGTAATACCACTGTTTGAGGCAAAGGCATTGATTTCCTGTGCACTATTTCTTTCCAGCACAAAGATCTTTGCCCCACATGACTTTGCAAAGTTGAAATTTTCCTGTAACTGTTCCCGGTTTTTTTCATCCAGTTCTGTTTTGACATACAGTGCACTGAACCGGCACCCATATGCAGAAACAGAAGCAGATGCGGTACGAATAACGGTTCTGCTAGTCGGAGAAGCAGAAATGCAGACAAGCACATGGTGCTGTCTGCGTTCTGTTTCCTTATCTGTTTTCGTCTTACTGTTCTCCATGATTCCCCAGTGAGTAGACAACCAGCTTCCTTTCATGGAAATCAAGTGGGGACAATGCTACACCATCCACATCCACAATCTTTCCATACGCATCAAGCCTTTCCTCTTCATACTGCGCATCAAGAGGAATGTCTTCTCTTTCAAGGATAACAGCAATTTCTGCTTTGTGCGCATTAAATGCACAAATCACATCTTCAAATGTACCTGTATAAAACTGGTAACGGCAGCCGGGAAACAAACGTCTTGCCATTTCCTCTGCCTGCTGGATAAACAGTGGATTTTCAACTGCCACACGGCAACTTTGTACAGGTTTTTCCATATCCACCTTCTTGGCATCCCGGTTCTTATCTACATAGTCAAACAACCGGGAAAGCATGCGGTCAATGAATAAGGCAATCCCTGCAAACGCCAATAGAGCTACGATTGCCTGCCACATGACTACTGCCTCGACATCATTTTTTCAATATCAGCACTTCTGCCCAGCACCAGCATGCTTTCGCCAAGGTGCAGCACAGTATCTGAAGTGATGTCCATATGCATCTCTTCATCACGGATACCAAGAATGTTCAGATGATACTTTCTGCGGACATCCAGGTCACCAATCTTCTTTTCTGCCCAGCCATTTGGAACACTGATTTCATAAATGGCATAGCCATGACCAAGTTCAATGAAGTTTTCGACATTACTGCAGCCAAAACGTACAGCAGTCCATGTGCCAAGCTGTCTTTCCGGGAAGACAACATGGTCAGCACCATTTCTCAAAAGGAACTTCTCCTGAGAATATTTGGTAGCTCTAGCGACTACCTTCTTTGCACCATTATCTTTGAGATTTGCGGTTGTCTCAAGAGAATTCAGGAAGTCATCACCGATAGCAACAATGCATACATCATAGTTGCGCACACCAAGAGACTTGATGAACTCTTCATCCGCACCATCACCGATCACCGCATTTGTCGTATAATCAAGAACCTTGTTTACACGCTCTTCATCCTTATCCACTGCCATGACCTCAATATCCAGATCATGCAGCTTTTTGGCAGTATATCTTCCGAATCTGCCAAGACCAATCAAAAGTACACTCTTTTCCATAACTCAACCTACCATAATCCCTTCTGCAGGTGCCTGACCTGCGTGTGTGTTTTCTCTGCGCACAGCAGCATAAATCAATGTGAGTCCACCGACTCGGCCAAAATACATAAACGAAATCAGAATCACTTTCGACAATGCGGAAAGTGTTGGGGTAATACCAGTGGTAAGACCAACTGTACCAAGCGCACTTGCACATTCAAACAGGCTCTGCATCATGGTCACCCCTTCATATGTACAGATGATGAAAGAACCAAGAATCAACAATGTGAAGTAAATTCCCATCAAAGCAACCGCATCACGAACAATTTCCAGCGCGATTCTTCTTTTGAAGACAGTGACATTTTTATGTCTTGCGACTGTCGCAATCAACAGGCAGATAAAGATTGTAAATGTTGTTGTCTTAAAACCACCTGCGGTAGAACCAGGAGAACCACCAATCATCATCAGTAATGTTGACAAAAGGACACCCGAATCACTCATGGTGGAATAATCCGCTGTGTTGAAACCAGCAGTACGTGGCGTAACTGACTGGAAGAAGGAGACAAGCACCCTTTCCTTGCCACTATATTCTGTAAATTCAATGAAGTAGAAGTACATTGCCGGAATGAGAATCAATAATCCAGTTGTGACAAGTACTACCTTTGTATGCAATTTGAACTGTTTGAAGTGGAACTTGTGGGTCAATATGTCTTTCCAGACAACAAAGCCAAGACCACCAATCGCAATCAATGCCATGATCGTGACATTGATAATCGTATTGTCAGAATACGATGTTAATGAAGAATATGGTTGTCTTACACCCATCAGATCAAAGCCGGCATTACAGAAACCGGAGATCGAATGGAATACCGCATAACCAATGCCCTGCAACCAGCCAAAGTCTTTGATAAATACCGGTGCCATGAGAACTGCACCAATTGCCTCTATCAGGAATGTGCCGCCAATGATGAACTTTGTCATTTTGACGATACCACCAATAGTTGGAATACTCGATGCACTCTGCATCATGCTGCGCTGGCGAAGTCCAATCTTCTTACCCGCAATCAACGCGAGCATCATCGATACGGTAATAACACCAAGACCACCAATCTGGATGAGCAGAATAATGACAAAATGTCCAAATGTTGTCCAGTATGTGGCAGTATCATGTACGATAAGACCAGTGACACAGACTGCTGAAGTAGATGTGAAAAGACAATCCAATGGGTTGGTCCATACACCTGCTTTGGATGATATTGGCAGCATCAGTAAGAATGCACCAATCAGAATCACCGCCGCAAAGCCCAAAAGTATAATCTGAGAAATATTCAGCTTCAGACTTATTTTGTGAATCGTTTCTTTCATAACCTTTCCTTTCCCCACATTCATCATAGCTAATTATGCATTAAGACAGTCTGAAGAAACTTTACAAAGATATGAAGATGGCATAAAGAAAGAAAACAGCTGCCTTAACAAAGACAGCTGTTCACTATGTTATACAAACAATTATCCAGCAAAGATTATTTCTTCTGAACGTACTTCAGGCAGTCGAGCATAACTGCGACAAGAATAATGATACCGGAGAATACGAACTGCAGGTTTGTATCGATACCAAGAATTGTGAGTGAGTATGTAAGTGCAGTGAAGATCAATACACCGACAACGACACCAGAAATCTTACCAATACCACCAGTGAAGGAAACACCACCGACTACGCAGGCTGCGATAGCGTCAGTTTCCCAACCCTGTCCATAAGCAGCAGAACCAGAACCGACCATTCTTGCACATTCAAGCCAGGAACCGAAACCATAGAGGATACCAGCAAGGATGAATGCACCAATTGTAACAGCGAATACGGAAATACCAGATACTGCAGCAGCTTCAGGGTTTCCACCTACGGCATACAGATTCTTACCGAATGTTGTCTTATTCCAGATGAACCATACAATTGCGACTGCTGCAACTGCCCAGAGAATGATGGTTGGGAAGCCATTGATTTTCGGGATGATCATAGAAGGAATTGTAGGTTCAATAGCACCGAAGGATACACCCTTTGTTGCATATGTTGTCAGACCGAAGATCATCAGCATGTTAGCCATTGTAGAAATGAATGGATGCATCTTGAACTTGGCAGTGAAGAAACCAGCAAGGCATGTAAAGCATGTGCAGAGAACAATACACATAACAAGTGCGAAAACCATTCTTGCCGGAATTGGCCATGCTGTGAAGTCGAAGATATGTCCAAAGACAGAACCGGTGTTGATACCCTGGTGCATGATAATCGTAGCAGTTGTCATACCCATACCAACCATACGTCCGATGGAAAGGTCAGTACCAGCAAGCAGGATCAGTCCGGCTACACCAAGAGCCAGGAACATTCTTGGAGAAGCCTGCTGCAGAATGTTCAGGACATTTGTGTATGTGAGAAGCTGTGTACCTTTCACAACAGGTGTAATGACACACAAAGCAATGAAGATCAGAATAATGGCAATATACAAACCATTCTGCAGAAGGAATGTTCTGCGGTTGAATGTATACTTGTAGTTTTCCCACTTCTGGGTCATCTTCTGACCAAAAGTGAACTTGGACATGCGAAGCATATCAATCAGGTGATACTTGTGGGCAAAAGCATTATGCCTTCTGTCCTTGATCTCCTGCAGAGTCTTCTGGTACTCCATCTTCGCATCAAACTGACGATTTTTGTAAACGTACTTCTCATCTTTGATTTCCTGATGATCAGACAGTTTGGAAACCGCAGCTTCATGTTCTTTCTTCAGTTCCGCAAGCTTTGCATCATAAACATTCTTGGCGGCAACTTTTTCATATTTTGCGCTCTCGCATACTGGCGCATAGTATTCTTTATCAAAGTGCTCTTTGATATAGTTTTCTGCGTCAGAAATCAGCTTGGAAATCTCATCCTTGTTTGCGGATTCAACTTTTTTTGCCTTAGTGAGCTCTGGCTGCAGCTTTGCAATAGCAGCTTTATTTTCAGCCTTGCTGCGGCTCTTGTCTCTCTTATAAGAATCAATCCTGTTCTGAAGGGAAACCACCTTATCTGTACCATCCGCTCTCAGAGCATTGATTTTTTCCTGTATACCACCGACATAATCGTCGATTGGCTTACGCAGCGCCATCTCCTGGTCTGCTGTAAGAATCTTTGCATTATCTGTTGTCATACTAATTATTCTCCCTCAATTATAGGTATTTTGCACTGAGTCTCAAAAGTTCTTCCTGATTGGTTTCTTTCGTATTGACGATACCGGAAAGATGACCATTTGACATAACACCGATCCGGTTTGTAATACCAAGAATTTCCGGCATTTCGGAAGATACCACGATAATCGCTTTCCCCTGCTTTGCCATCTGGATAATCAACTCATAAATCTCATATTTTGCACCAACGTCAATACCACGGGTTGGCTCATCCATCATGAAGATCATCGGATCACGCTCGAGCCATTTACCAAAGATAACCTTCTGCTGATTACCACCGGAAAGGCTGGAAATCATATCATCTGGTCCCATGCACTTTGTATGCATAACCTTGATTTCATTAGAAGTAGCTTTTGTCATCTTCGGATTGGAAAGTGACGGTCCAGATTTATACTGATTCAGATTGGCAATTGTTGTATTGAACGTAAGGTCACCCTTCAGGAACATACCATTTGCCTTACGTTCCTCAGTAATCATGGCAAAACCGTGTTCCATCGCATCCTTGGCAGTATTGAAATTCATCAGACGATTTTTGAAATATACACGACCTGCTGCTCTCGTGCGCACTCCAAAAATAGTCTCCAAAAGTTCAGTACGTCCTGCACCAACAAGACCATATAAGCCAAAAATTTCGCCTTCTCTTACATCAAAGGAAATATCCTGCAAATGTGGTTCGAACTTTGTGGACAAATGCTGAACAGACAAGATAACATCACCTGGAGTATTGTCTACCGGTGGGAAACGATTCTCAAGAGAACGTCCTACCATGGCAGAAATCAGCTCATTCATGTTTGTATCCTTTGAGCTCTTCGTCATAACCAGGTTACCATCTCTGAGTACTGAAACTTCATCACAGATCTCGAAGATTTCATCCATCTTATGAGAAATATAAATCAGCGAAATACCCTGATTCTTCAGCATTCTCATCATTTCAAAGAGCTTATTAACTTCCTGAACAGTCAAAGAAGAAGTAGGTTCATCAAGAACAATTACCTTGGAGTTGTAGGAAATCGCTTTGGCAATTTCGCACATCTGCCGCTGGGAAACGGACATTTTCCGCATCGGCTGGGTCAGATCGACCGTCATACCAAGTCTTCTGAAAAGTTCAGACGCCTCTTTTTTCATTCTGCCTTCGTCTACGATTCCCATGGAATTTTTCGGATATCGTCCAAGGAACAGATTATCAATGACGTTTCTTTCCAGACACTGGTTCAGCTCCTGATGTACCATTGCAATACCATTTTCAAGAGCTTCCTTCGGTCCTGAGAAGCTTACTTCCTTTCCATCCAGGTAGATAGTGCCTTCATCTTTCTGATAGGTACCAAATAGACATTTCATCATCGTTGACTTACCGGCGCCGTTTTCACCCATCAGTCCCATAACGGTTCCCCGCTTCACATCAAGATTAATGTGATCGAGAACTCTGTTACGCCCGAAGGATTTGCACATACCGCGTATCGATAAGACAACGTCATCCCTCATCTCTGTCATTATCTTTACTCCTGTATCTATAGTTTAGAGAAATAGTCTCTGAACGATATTTAGGGAGAATTTCTTCTCCCTAAATAATCCGTTCAGTTATTGATTATTGGTTAAGCAGTGCTGTGTAGGAAGCTGCGTTATCTGTCTTAACCATGTTGATTGCGAATGCATCATACTGGCTCGGGTTGCCGAGACGGTTTGTGATGTTGGACTCTGTCTGTCCATCGCCACCGATGTATTCAACATCAAGGTTCAGAAGATCATCGTATTTCTGAAGGAGTGGCTGATATGTAGCACTGAGGAAGTTATCAGCAGCGTTATAGATGTTCAGCCATACTTTCTTTGTTGGATGAACTTCAGCATTGAGCTGGTTGGAAACAGGTTCCCAAACAACTGTAGAATCAAGGAAGTCTTCATAGTTTTCAGCAGTAACTGCTACGTTCAATGCATAGTAAGAACGTTCATCAGCATTGTATGTGTAAACATCAGATGTGAGAACATTGCCTGCATCATCTTCTGTGCCGATACCTGTGTCGATATCTACACCATCAAGAGCGTTACGAAGTACACGGAGTGTGAGGTAAGCCTGAACGTCAGCGTGCTGGCTGATTGTTCCGCCGTAACCTTCAGCGATAGCTGCTACAGCATCGCTGTTAGCATCATAACCGAATGTAGGAACACCTTCTTCTTTGGACCAGCTGTTGAACATTGCCATGCCCATACCATCGTTGTTGGATGCTACGATATCGATTTCGTCACCGAAGGAAGCAGACCATGTGCTGATTGCGTTACCAGCTGTAGCCGCATCCCATGTAGCACCTGCAGAGTTCTTCATTTCCTGAGAAGCAAGTTCACGGACTTTGTATGTCTTTCCACCAATTTCAAGAGTACCATCCTGAACATTCTTGGAAGAACCATCTGTGTTTGTACCAACAGGTGTACTGTCGATAGCACCATCAACTTCTACTGCTGTTCCAAGAGCGGAACGAACACCTCTTGTACGTGCGATGGAGTCGTTGTGACCGATATCACCAACTGCGAGAACATAACCGATGACACCGTCACCATTACGGTCGATAGAATCGATGTTTGCTTCGATGTAGTCTCTGATCATTGTACCCTGAAGTTCAGCACCCTGGTTTGCATCGAAACCTACATAGTAAGTGTTTTCGTTGAAGTTCAGAGCTGTCATGTCCAGTTCGCCAGTGGAGCTGTTGGATGGCTGACGATTGAACCATACCAACGGCTTGTCTGCATTCGCTACTGTTTCGCCTCCAGTAGTTCCTGCAGTGCTGGTAGCATCTCCGCCTCCGCCGCATGCAGCAAGCGAAAGTGGCATTAATGCTGCCAAAGTGAGTGATAAAATTCTCTTTTTCATAAACCCGTTTTTTCCCTCCTAATATCTAATAATAACGGTTTTCGTCTATGAACATTATAGCGCTTTCAAAGAATAATGAAACCGTTTTCTTATCATTTTTTTATAATTATGTTCCGGAAATTTTACTGGTTTTTAACATAAATGTTCCAATACAGTCCAATAAACCACACAGTTTTCTTTTTAGCTCTGCTATGTCATGAATTGTGGATCATCAAAATAAATGATTACTATCACAAAAATCAACCTGCAAATCCATTGAAGTACTATAGAATTTCATCTGACGCTACGCATTATCTGTCCGGCACATTATGACAGCGACAACAACTTTCTGTCTGAAGACACACAAACTATTTCAATCCACTCCATTTCTTACGTGCAATTCCACCTGCCGCCTACCATACAGGAGATACAGAAAATGGGCAGACCTGCATTCAGGACTGCCCATATCCTATGTGTTACTGTATTGCTTTGATAAACCGGTCAAAGGCTGCCATACCTTCTTCTGTACGCTTATAGACACCAGCACATTCAAGCACCTTTGCAAATACCTTACCAATCTCGTCCTGGACGATTGAATGAATGTTTTCAGGTGTTACCGTATACTGCTTCATCCATGCCTGTGCCCAGTCCGCATGTTTTGCAAGCACTTCATCCTTACGAAGATCTGCACCCTTCAGCACAGCCTCCTCAAGAAGTGCCATTTCCTTCTTCAGTCTTGCTGGAAGAACAGCAAGTCCCATAACTTCAATCAGGCCGATGTTCTCCTTCTTGATATGGTGATATTGAGCGTGTGGATGATAAACACCCATCGGATGTTCTTCTGTCGTAATGTTGTTACGCAATACGAGGTCTAATTCATAGAGCTCATCTCTTCTGCGCGCAATCGGCGTAATAGTGTTGTGTGGCACACCATCCGTTTCACTATAGATGAATGCCTCCTCATCCGTATATCCTCTCCATGTCGTGAGAATATGGTCTGCCGCATCCGCAATATGCGCTGCATCTTTTCCCTGCAGACGGATGACGGACATCGGCCAGCGGACGATACCTGCTGTCACATCCGGATAGTCAGCCATTGTAAAGTATTTCTCATACGGTGCTTTGGCCATCGCAAAGACATAATTTCCTCCCTGGAAATGATCATGACTCAGGATAGAACCACCAACAATTGGCAGATCTGCATTTGAACCAGCTGTGTAATGTGGAAATTGTCTGACGAAATCCAGCAGCTTCACAAACGCAGCCTTGTCTATCTTCATCGGAATATGTTTCTTATTGAAGATGATGCAGTGCTCATTGTAATAAACATAAGGAGAATACTGCAGATAATAGTCTTCCCCATTCAGCACAAGTGGCACAATACGGTGGTTCTGCCTTGCCGGATGTCCATAATGTCCTGCATAGCCTTCATTCTCCCGGCACAAAAGGCAACTTGGATAACCGCTCTTCTTTGCCTGTCCGGCCTTTGCGATGTCCCGTGGATCCTTTTCCGGTTTGGAAAGATTGATGGTGATATCAATCGGACCATACTCTGTATCGGTCACCCACTTCTCATCCTTTGCAACACGGTCACAACGGATATAGTTTGTTGCTTTGCTGAAAGCATAGTAAGCATCTGTAGCCGCCTTTGGAGACTCAGCATACAATTCTTTGAATCTTCTTTGTACCACAGATGGAGGTGGAGTCAGAAGACCCATGATCTTTGTATCAAAGAGATCCTTTGCAGTGATGGTATCATCCTCAAGAATCTTATGGTCAACCGCATACTGCAGCAGATCTTCAAGAATCTCATGAAGTGCACGCACCTCTGTGACATCCTCTGCCTTTTCATATTCATTCAATGCAAACAGAGAAAGCAGCTGATTGGTCACAAAAACTTCATCTGCCACTTCTACAAGCCCGTTTGCCTTTCCATAGGCAACAAGCTCTGTAATCAGACTGTTGATATCTCTTGTATTTTCCATGTATCTCACACTTTCCTTCGACCGGTTCTTATAGAACTTTCATGCCGCCATACTTACGGATCTGCAGCACACTGCAGGCACCTTCACCAAAAGTCTGATCCATAACCTTCTTATATTCAGCTACTGCTTCCTTCTTGACAAAAGCCTGGATAGTTCCGGCAAAACCGCCACCATGTACACGGCATACACCGTTGTCACCTAGAACTGCTTCACTGACAGCCAGGGCAATGGAAACATTCTGATGCTGTACATCATGATTTGTATATACATTCTGCAGATATTTGAAAGAAGAATCTCCAGAAGCCTTTACTGTACGCAGGAATGTCGGGAAGTCTCCTGCTTTTAATGCTGCAACCTCTTCCCGCACTCTTGGATTTTCTGTCACAAAATGAATAGCACGCAGCAATGCACGATCTCCACACTTTTCACGTACTTCTGCAGACTTTTCAAGCAGGTCTTCAAGCGTCACATCATGCAGTACTTCCTTGCCAAATACTGCAGCAGCAGCACGCATTTCCTTTGGCACTGCCGCATAGTCTTCTGTAAGATCCGCATGGGAACCCTTTGTATCTGTAATGCACAGACTGTAACCATACTTTTCAAGATCACAGGAAACAACTTCAATCTTTGGATCAGTCTTATCCGCAAAATCAATATGTACGAGGTTGCCTACAGAACTTGCGGTCTGGTCCATCAGTCCACAAGGCTTGCCAAAATATACATTCTCTGCATACTGGCCAATCATTGCAATATCCACTGCAGAAATCTTCATGTCATTGTAAAGACCGGAAATAATCGTTCCGATGATCGTCTCAAAAGCAGCCGAAGAAGAAAGTCCTGCGCCAATCAGCACATCACTTGTGATATAGGCATTAAAGCCACCGATCTTTCCACCACGCTCTTTGATACCCGCGAGCACGCCTTTGATCAAAGACTTTGTTGTCTCCTTTTCTTCTTCCTTTACAGCAAGATCATTGAGATCTATCACAATCTCTTCTGCATCACCGGAAACTACCTTTACAACGCCATCCAGTTTGCCAACAATGCCAATGGCATCCAGATTGATAGATGCCGCAAGCACTTCACCATTCTGATGATCGGTATGGTTTCCACCGATTTCACTGCGTCCTGGTGCACTATAAATCCCTACTTCACCAGTACCATAAAGCTCTTCATAACGGGAAATTGCGTCCACATAACGCTTTCTCTGATAATCAAGCAATGCCTCATCAACGTAAATATCCTTCAGCAGTTCATCATTTGTTCCACTGGAGAAAAGCTCTTTTAATTCAATTGTTGTTTTCATTTGTTTACCTTCGTTTCTAATCCCTCCCGGCTTGAAAAAACCGGACAATACCTGTTTTCATTGTAAACCCTTTCACCACATAAGCAAAGAAGCAATTTCAAGCCAACGTTAAAATAATGTAAAATCCAAAATGAAAACAGTTGTCCACAAAGACAACTGTCAGCTTATTTACCAATGCACAGCACACCGGCACAATCAGACAACTTCACAAAGGAAAGATTGGGGACTACTTCTTTCCATTCCTCAATAACAAAATAGCATTCTTCCTCATCCCATCCTTTCCCTGCTTCATGTCTCACCTTTTCAAGATCATTTCCTGTTTCAAAAGCAACATCTCCGATGAGGATTCTGCCATTTTCTTTTAGCAGGTCACGCAACGCAGGAAGAAACTCCTTTTTCTCTTCATCCAGAAGATGATGCAGGGCATATGTAGCGATGATGAAATCATATTTCTGCTGTCGCAACGGTTCACAAAGTCCTTTGGAAAAATCTCCCTGGTATAAATGGGCATCCGGCATTTTCTCCTGTGCCAGTTCTATCATCCGTTTCGAAAAATCCTGTCCATAGATGGTAAAGCCATGTTCATACAGCTTTGTGGTCAATACACCCGTTCCAAAACCAATATCCAGCACATCTGCACCTGGTTTTTTCATCACCATCTCATAAATATAGCCCAGCACTTTTCTGTAACCGGCAAAAGGATATGTATTTTCTTCATCCGAAACAGACACAGCTTTGTCATAGCCATCCGCCCAAAGATCAAACTGTTTGTCATCAATCATTTTCTTTTCCAAACTGTCCTTTCAGAATATCCGCAAACTCTTCTACATAATAGCCGGAATTATCTTTCTTCCAGAATGCGCAATACCTCTTACTGATACGCTTTCCATCCCTGTATAACGGAATGCAGGCAAGGGTATCACAAAGGGCAGGATTGCATCTGCCACCTTCAATGATCAAAACACCCTTTCCGGCAAGTGCCATAAGCTTTGCCTCTTCAAGGCTGTTGGCAAAAAGGAATTTCCCCTTAAAACCATAATAATCTTCATAAAACCGCCGGTCATTTTCTTCCTGCATATCATTTGTCACAACAATCAGTGTCTCTTCTTTCAAATCCATTACTTCAATGGATTTCTCATTGCCAATAACACTTTCTCTTTGCGTTTCCACAAAACAAGGTTTTTCGGTAAGAATCAGATTGTTGTACTCATTGGAAAAAGCCCGTCTCTGGTCGTTGAGGGCAAGATCAATTTCCTCATTGCGAAGCCATTCATGGATTTCTTCATGTGTGCCAGTGCGCACCCGGATATCCACCTGGGGATAGCGGCGTGCAAACTCACCAGTCGCAATCATGAATTCACTGCCTTCATACTCCTTGAGCCATGCCAGTCTCAATACAGCCTTATCGTGTCTGGCCACATTCCAGCAATCCTGTATCATCCTGTCCAGTTCCCTGGAAACCTTAAGACTCCGCTCATAAAAAAGCTTCCCTGCTTCTGTAAGCGTAAACCGTCTCTTTCCACGTTCAAGAAGAGAAAAACCAAGTTCATCTTCCATCTGTTTCATCTGCTGGGAAATAGCAGATTGTGAAATATGGCATTCCTCTGCAGCTTCTGTAAAAGAACCACAGCGCACAATTGCCTGAAAATACTCTATTTGTCGTAATAACATCTTCTTTTCCGTTTCTATATATTTCTATTTTGTCACAACCTGTCAAAAAAGAAAATGTACATTACTGAAGGACAGGAAATCTTGTTTTCCAATCAGAGTATACCTATACTGAAGTCATGGAAGACAGGAAAAGTAAAATCATCAGACATATCCGGGAGCTCATCGTGACTATCACCATCTATACCCTTTTCTATTTCGTTCTGCACATACTGACAGAAGGTATGTGGTTATGGGGTGTACCAGATGAAAAAGAGGTGGAATCTGTTTCCATCTCTTATCCGTCTCTCACTGAGACAGTCAGAACATTTGATGATGACAAAAACAAAGAACTTGCCCTGAACCTCACAAACTTTCTCAAATATGTTCCTTTGAAAAAAGCAGATACAAGTGAAGCACCCCTCATCACCATTTCGTATTTCACCTATGATGAAGAAACATACACCGTTTCCGCCAACAATGAAACAGTCTGGTGGAAGGACAAAGCATATACATTGAAAGATGATGAAACATTCATCAACCTTGCGGAAGGTATATTCTTTCTGGAATACATCGACTAAAAAACATCTCACACCGCTAAAGTATGAGACGTCTTTCTTCTTAATAGTCAGTTTTAACACATAACAGGCAAGAAATCCCCCACCTCTATAGGTGGTGGGATGAATTGCTCCGGACCCGGTATTTCATATATCAAATGTAAAATTATTGAT
>CASEPS010000015.1 GCA_949289855.1 uncultured Erysipelotrichaceae bacterium | reverse complement strand
CTGGAAGTGCTTGCCGGAAGAGATGAACGGGATATGACAAGCAGTACATTGCCTGTGCCTTCCTACAGTTCTCTTTTGAACAGCGACATGCATGGCAAAAAGATTGCGGTATTGCAGAATGTGGTCGATGGCATTCAGAATGAACATACGATTGCGATGTTCAATGACCTGATGGACAAACTGAAGGCGAAGGGTGCTGAGGTTGTGTCCTATACATTTGATGAAAAGCTGATGCGGGCAATTCTGCCAGCGTACTTCATCATTGCCAATTGCGAGGCAACAAGCAACCATTCCAACCTGGATGGTATCCGTTTTGGTGTACGTGAAGAAGGTGCAGATATGCAGGAAATCATGACCAATTCCCGTACAAAGGGATTTGGACCATTGATCCGCAGAAGGTTTGTCATCGGTTCTTATGGTTTGTTTGAAGAAAACCAGGAAAGATTGTTCCGTAAGGCACAGAAGGTGAGAAGGCTGATTGTTGAAGCGATGGAAGAGTGTCTTAAGGACTATGATTGCATCATTGCCCCGGCCAGTGGCAACATTGCCCCAAAGATCGAAGGCGATACGGACCTCGATCAGCTTTCTGATGCAAATCTTGTTTCTGAAAACTACATGGCTATGGCCAACTTCTCCGGTTATCCTTCCATGACCGTACCGATGGGCTTTGAAGAAGGCTGCCCACTGGGTGTGAATCTGACATGTCGGGCATTTGAGGAAGAAATGATGTTTGATATCGGTCTTGCGATTGAAGAGATTACTGGTTATAAAGATCTGCATGTGGAGGTGAAATGATGGAATACAATGTAACGATTGGTATTGAAATTCACTGCCAGCTGAAGACGAATACAAAGATGTTCTCTGGTGCACCAACTTCCTTTGGCAGAAAGGCAAATACATGTGTCAATGAAATTGACCTCGGTCATCCGGGTGCTATGCCGGAAGTCAACCGGGAAGCGGTAAGACGTGCCATTCAGGCTTGTACGGCTTTCCACATGACCATTGATCCGCTGGTGAAGTTTGACCGCAAGAATTACTACTATAGTGATCTTGCCAAGGGTTTCCAGATTACCCAGCAGTTTCATCCGATTGGCAAGGATGGTTATGTGGTGATTGATACACCAGAAGGAAAGAAGAAGATCCGCATTGAGCGCATTCATATGGAAGAAGATACTGCCAAGCAGTACCATCTTTCCAAGTTCTCCCTGCTTGACTTCAATCGTGCCGGTACACCACTCATCGAAATTGTTTCCAAGCCGGATATGACAAATGGTCAGGAAGCAGAGGCTTATGTAGAAGCATTGCGTCAGACATTGTATTACATTGGTGTTTCTGACTGCCGTATGGAAGAAGGTTCTATGCGTTGCGATGTCAACGTTTCTATTGCGCCTGTTGGTGCTGACCACCTTGGCACAAAGAATGAAATCAAGAATATCAACTCCATTTCCAATATTGGCAAGGCTGTTGACTTTGAAGTAGAAAGACAGAAGAAACTGCTTGAAGCAGGTGAAGAAGTACACCAGGAAACACGTCGTTTTGATGACAAGACTGGTGAAACCATTCTCATGAGACGCAAGGAAGGCAATGTGGACTACAAGTTCTTCCCAGAACCAAACATCTTCCCGATCAGACTGGATGATGCATGGATCAAGGATATCCAGGACAATATGCCAGAACTTCCAGAAGCACGCAAAGAACGCTATGCAAAGGAATATGGCCTTTCCGACCATGATATTTCCATTCTCATCGGCAACAAGGAAATGTCTGAGTTCTTCGAAACGGTTATGCAATATGGCAAAGATGCCAAGAATGTATGTAACTGGCTGCTTTCTGATATCAGTGCATGGCTGAATAAGCATGAAGTATCAATTACAGAATGCAAGCTCAATCCAGAACATCTGGCAAAGCTTGTCGGTATGATTGATGAAGGCAAGGTTTCCAATGCCCAGGCCAAGAAGCTTGTGGATGATCTGATGGATGGCAAAGATCCGGAAGTTTCTGCAAAGGAAAAGGGTCTTGTGCAGATTTCAGATGAAGGTGCGATCCGTTCTATGGTTGAAGAAGTACTGGATGCTAATCCACAGGCCATTGAAGATTTCAAGAATGGCAAGGACAGAGCAGTTGGTTTCCTCACTGGTCAGGTTATGAAGAAGTCCAGAGGCCAGGCAAATCCTGGTATGGTCAATAAGATGATCAGGGAAGCCCTTGGTAAGAGATAACTGGTAAAATACTGTCCGAAAGGGTACAATAGATTTTGCGGAGATGAAATTATGACGCAGAAAATGAATAAAGAAACAAAAATCAGAAAGAGTCATCGTAGCAGACGTACCATTGCGGTATTCTGGATCTGCCTGATTCTTGTCATTACACCAATTGCCATTCTTGGCTGGATGCTTGTGTCCAGTGCAATGGATACGCATAAACCTGTTCTTGGCAACCGCTATGAGGGAGACCTCGATCCGGCAATTACCCAGGAACAGATTGATACGATCAATACATCTGTTGCGGCAATTGATGGTGTAGAAGCAGAGTTTTCCAACATGGCTACCGCAACATTGCGCATTTATGCAAAGGTTGCCAACACTGCCACAAAGGAAGACGCAACAGCGATGGCACAGAACATTTATTCCACGGTTACGACAACACTTGATCCAACCGTATACTTTGCCCAGGCAGATGGCAAGAAGATGTATGATCTGGAAATTCATGTTTACAATATGAGTGCTGAAGAAGATCGTACAGCGGATACTTTTGTCTATGTCATTGGCACAAAGACTTCGAACATGACTGACCCGCAGTACCAGACAGTGTCAGAGGCACGGTACCCTGAACTTGCCCAGCAGTTGCGGGATGATGTGGCTGCACGTATTGCGGCTGAGGAAGCAGAGGCTGCAGCACAGGCAGCTGCCAGTGCAGCTCCTGTTGAAACAGCGGCTGCTGAACCACAAGCATAAGGAAAACAAAGGGGCGTTGTCCCCTTTTTTGATAGGTGAACTATGGAAAAGAATGAAGTATATACAGCTGTCTGCACCGGGTATAACGAAGATGGCAGCGGTGTAGTGAGAATTGATGGCGTTGTTATCTTTGTGCCGGGGCTTCTTGAAGGTGAGGAAGCAGAAATTGGCATTATAGCAATGAAGCGCCACTATGGATATGGAAGAATTGTAAAAATCATCAAAAAGTCAGAACACCGTACTGAACCGGCATGCAAGGTATACCGGTTATGTGGTGGTTGTCAGATTATGCATATGGACAGAGTTGAACAAAGCCGCTTCAAGGAAGAAAAGCTGAAGCAGTGCTTCCGTGCCAATGCCAATATGGAAATTGAGCCACTGCCTATCATTACCGCAGAGCCGTATACAAACTACCGCAACAAGGTACAGATTCCGGTGCAGGTAAACCATGGCAGAGTGGAAATGGGTTTTTATCAGAAACATACCAACCGCATCATTCCTTTTGATGAATGTCATGCGGAATCTGATCTTTCCAATGCCATTGTCAGTGATTTGAAACAGTGGTTTGAAGAACTTGATTGTGCAGATGTGATGCGCCATGTGCTCATCAAGCATGCGCATCGCACCGGACAGGTGATGGTTGTTTTCATTGTGAAGAGATGGCCATGTAACAATGAGCAGGAACTTGTCAGAAGGATTATGGCAAAGTATCCGATGATTAAAAGTCTTTCTGCCCTGATCAATAAACGTACAGATAATGTAATCCTTGATGGGAAGGATGTCTATCTTGCGGGTGAGCCATATATAGAAGAAGAACTGCTTGGCAAGACATTCCGCATCAGTGCAAGATCTTTCTTCCAGATCAATCCTTTTACCACACCACTTCTGTATCAGACAGCGATTGATTATTGCGGGCTGACAGGTAAGGAAATACTGGTCGATTTGTATTGTGGTACAGGTACCATTGGCATGATTGCCTCTGATAAGGCAAAGAAAGTATATGGCATAGAGATTGTGCCGGATGCGATCCGTGATGCAAGAAAGAATGCGGAAATTAACAATGTGACAAATATTGAATTTCTCACGGCAGATGCAAACCAGGGTGCACAGCGCATTCTCAAGTCCAAGCTTAAAGTGGATGTGGTTATTGTCGACCCGCCAAGAAAAGGCTGTACAAGGGATACACTGGATGCGATAGTACGCATTTCTCCAAAGAGACTTGTCTATGTATCGTGTGATCCGGCAACGCTGGCAAGGGATGTGAAGATATTGGAAGAAAATGGCTATCATATGGAAAAGGTACAGCCAGTGGACATGTTTCCAGGAACAGTACATGTGGAGACTGTGGTATTATTGTCCAAAGTCAAAGAACAGGAAAGCCAAAAAGTGTAAAACATGGGATTTCTGGGAGTTGGTGCCTGTCAAGAGGACAGGTTCCGGGTCCCGGATTTTTCATTTTTACAGGTAAACAGGAACTGATTTGCCAGGAAAAATGACGGAGTGTTGCGTGGTTGATTTTGATGTTTGAGGATCAAGTTGACAGAGGTCACAGTTGTAGAAAACGGGATCTGGAAGCGGGCGCTTGTAGAGGTGGGAGTATTCTGCTGGGGATTAGATAAAAAAGGCATTTGTCATCTTTGACAATGCCTTAATCTCTATTTGTGCTTTACTTATTATTTTTTAGAAAGTCATCTGGAGTAATCGCTGGAACTTCAGAATTTTCAAAATCTCTTACATTGCAGGTGATAATGTAATCCGCACCAACATCCTTTGCACATTTATCTTGAAGACAATCTTCAAAGTCTGCAAAGGAATCATTTCTGATTGCATCAAGTATCTCTATCTGTGGCGCAGTTGCAACAGTAAAAATCTCACATATATCTTTTAGGTTTTGTCTACGAACACTATCACTGCGTTTTCTCAACACATACCATAAAGTAGAAAGTGTATGGAATGCAATATAGCCAGTACATTCACCAATTGCACACTTCCTAACAATCTCCACAGACTGCTCAAGATATGGATCCTCGCGGTTTGTGATGTAATTCAGAAGGATATTTGTATCAATTAATACTACCGAATTTCTCATTCATCGCTTCCTCCCTCTCAGCATCATAATCAATTGCTTCTGAATTGGCTTTTCTGGAAGCTTCAAGTCTTGCAAAAGCCTCTAACTTACTATTGTTGTTTGAGTGCGTATTCGTAAGCGGTGCCCGAATAATGAACGGAATACTTCTCTCTCTTAATGCAGTTCTAGTAAATGTTTCGTAAAAAGTCTGCTTTGTCTGACCCATTGCATCAAGCATAGCACTTAGTTCCTCGTAAATTGAATCCTCTAACCTGATACTGATTGTTTTCATTTTGAACACCTCTATTCTTTATTTGAATTAATTATATTACAAAATGAGGCAAATTGAAAGCAATAGCATTCTATGTGAATGATAATTCATTGTTCTAATTTGTTCATATCCATTACTATCAAAGCAAAGTGTGTGTTTCTATTAGGCTTTTGTGTTTTCCGGTAAGAGGAGTATAATTACAAAGTATAAAAACAGGGGAGCTTGTTTGGACAGGCTGAGAGGAAGCAGGCAGCTTCGACCCTAAAACCTGATGCGGATAATGCCGTCGTAGGAAGTCGAGAGAATTGGATTTTTTACAAGGAGGTTACCGCAACAGGTTTCTCCTGTTTTTGTTTCTCTGGAAAGGAGGAAATGGGTTCCGTGGCAAACCACGGCGGGCTGAGGGGGAGCGCCCTTGGTTTGTATAGCAGCGATGGGAAGCCGTGTTCCGGCGTGAGAGGATGCCAGTAAGCATCGACCGCATTTTTGGGCAGAACTATGCCTGAATTTGGAAACGTCGCTGTATACAACGCCGTTTCCATCATGGAGGAGAACAGTATGAAACAAAACAAAGTAAAAAAGATGGCTATGGCAGGTATATTGACATCTGTTGCGGTAGCAGGAAGTCTGTTGTCATTTCCTGTATTTGGGAGTCGTTGCGCACCGGTACAGCACATGGTCAATGTATTGTGTGCCATTTTGCTGGGACCGGGTTACGGTTTCGTTGCCGCAATTGCGGCATCCTTTCTGCGTAATCTTTTTGGACTTGGAAGTCTGCTTGCATTTCCCGGCAGTATGTTTGGCGCATTGCTTTCTGGATTGGCTTACAAATATACGAAAAACATCTGGGCTGCCTGTGTTGGGGAAGTATTTGGCACAGCCGTATT
This sequence comes from uncultured Erysipelotrichaceae bacterium, assembly GCA_949289855.1. Classification (GTDB taxonomy): domain Bacteria; phylum Bacillota_I; class Bacilli_A; order Erysipelotrichales; family Erysipelotrichaceae; genus Bulleidia. The sequence continues at coordinate 34,599 of CASEPS010000015.1, read as the reverse complement.
AGGTGGCTTATCCGCATATCCTCTTGCGATTGCCTTTATGGGACAAAGTGCAGGTGATATTGCGTTCTATGCGTATATTGTACCGTTCTTTGTTTCTACATCAGTTGGTGCATTGTTGTCGACTATACTGATTGCGGCATTGCAAAAGTCTGGCGTTTTAAAACATGCACATGCCGGATTGGAGATATGATAGCGATATAAATTCTGTCATACGGATTTTCAAAGGAGGAAGAATGATATGACAACTGTTGAACGTTTGCTTGAAGCAACAAAAGAAATCTGGGAGAGCTACAATGAACATCCATTTGTAAAAGGCATTGAGGATGGAACACTGGATAAAGAGAAGTTTCGTTACTACATTATCCAGGATTTTCTCTACCTGGAAGACTATGCAAAATCTTTTGCGATTGGCATTGCCAAAGCCAAAAGCATCGAAACAACACAGATATTCTCTGGTTATATCAACCTTCTGACCGGAAGTGAAATGAATATCCATCATGGCTATATGGGTAAATTTGGTGTCAGCCAGGAAGAGGTCGACAATACGCCAAGAGCTTTGGATAACCTGTCATATACATCGTATATGCTGCGTGTAGCCTATGAAGAAGGCGAGGCTGAAATTCTTACTGCTATCCTTTCCTGTGCATACAGTTATGAACTGATTGCCAAAAAGATGGTAAAAAACAATCCGGATTGTGTGAATCATGAATTCTATGGTGAATGGATTTCTGGGTATGCAGGACAAGAGTATGCCAGTGGAAATGTTGTGTTGATTAATGCGCTCAACAAACTGACGGAAAACTACACCGAACAACAGTTAAAACACTTAACTGATATTTTCGTTGCCTGTTCCAGATATGAGTATTTGTTCTGGGATTTTTCATGGAAGATGGCTAAATAAGTGGGTGGAGTAATACTTTTGAGAAAGTGCAGATCTGTAGGATGACCATGTGAAAATACCGGGATGTGCAGTGAAAGACATCCCGGTTGATTTTCGTTGAACGTTGAAGGGGGGGGAAATGAATCGTCAAATTTCAACAGTTTCCAAAAATGTCAGTATTTATCAAAAGATTGGGTATCTCAATTCATCCATTCTGTTTTGGACATTGAATACACTTTTCTATGTTTACAGGGGATTGAACTTTTTTGAGATTGCTGCATTGCAGAGTATTGGATCCATCATGTCCGCTATATTGGAAGTGCCTACTGGCTGGGTTTCCGATAAGTATGGACATACCAATATATTGAAGGTCAGCAGTATAGCAAAAGTGTTTGCCGTAATGTTTATGCTTTTTGCAAACAATTTCTGGATATTTCTGCTTTCCGAGTTTTGTTTTTCACTCGGTGCAGCTGCACAATCCGGTACAGATTCTGCCTTGCTTTATGAATCATTGAAACAAGATGGTAAAGAAGAGACATATACAGATGTTATCTCTGTTGTCCGCAGCCGTCAGTCATTAATCCGTATGGTTGTGCGCCTTCTGGCACCTGTTCTATATGCCTTAAAACCTGAAATTCCTTTTGTTGTTTCAGCAGTCATCTATATTGGCATTGTCATTCTGACATACCAGTACGTACCGCTTCTTTCTATAGAAAATGACAAAACGGAAGAACAGAAGTCTGTTTCAGGAAACTGGTTTGCGGTAGTCAGGGAAAAGATTGCATATTTTGTCTCTAACAAATCTTTTATTTTATATTCGCTATTTTCATCTTTTCTCATGATTTCTGTAAGTAACTATTGCCAATACATCGGTCCGTATCTGGAAGGACTTGGCTTTTCTGTTGGTTACCTTGGCATTGTTACTTCATCCAGCAGTATTGGAGAATATGTAGGCATACAGTTTGTGGACAAGGTGAAAAACAAATGCAGAATAACAACATTGATGACCTGTATTGCAGGTATCATTGCCTTGTTTGTCTTTTGTTCGGGTATGTTCAATACAATTCCAGGAACGATTGTTGCTTACTTTATGATCAATGCCCTGTATGCTCCATTTAACATTCTGCTGGGGAGTGAACTGCAAAGGGTCATTCCCAGTCAAAGAAGAGCAACCATGTTGTCCATCAGCAGTCAGCTGGATGATCTGTTTTCAGTATTAACAGACCCATTTATTGGTATGGGGATAGACAGACTTGGTTTTGGCATGGTGTATCATGTTGTTGGAGCGTTGACATTTGTTATTATTATCACTGCATTTGTTCTGATCAGAAGAATTAAAGCACCTGATAGTGAAGAAGCAGAATAGCTGGTACATTTTCTGATGACCAGGAAATATGGATGAATGGGGTTGTGGAGAACACGTCCCCTTTTTAGCAGGGGTACTAATTTCATTTTGCACAGTCTTAACTCGCATTGTCTGCCTCTTAATAAGAAATAAAAGACGCCTGGCATGATTGATACGCATATTTTCGATAATCGATGCTTCTGCAGGTACAACAAACTGGCGGACTAGGAATATTGACAAAACTGAATAACATATCATAATTGGCTTACCTGATAGGTAAGTTTTTTCAAAAAAAGGGGGGGTGGGCATGTAGTGTACATTGAATTTGAAAACGACGATGTCAAAGAGTTGTTTGATGATCTGAATGATGTCCGACATTCCCAAAATCTGATGAAAAGGGAAATCGGAGCAGAACTGACAAAAGCTGTGAAAAAGCGATATAACCAGATGCTGGCATTTTCTTCTTTTCTTTCCTTGCTGCAGTCAGGAATAGGAAAGATGGAACCACTTGTAGGAGACCTGAAAGGATCGTAATCCTTGCATCTTTCTGCAAACTATCGATTAATTCTAAAGCCAAAGGTTAAAGACCATAGTACAGATAGTCTGAAATTGTGTGACACATTAATTATTGAAGGAGTGATGGATTACCATGGTAAAGGAAATAAATACATCAGGATTATCCCGTGAATACATTATTCATCCAGGAGAAACATTAGCAGAAGTCATTGAAGACAGAAATATGACACAAAGAGAACTTGCTATCAGAACAGGCATGACTGAAAAGCATATCAGTACTGTCATTCATGGACAGAAAGGTATTTCTGTTGCATTTGCTAAAAAATTGGAATATGCATTGGGAATTGAGGCTTCTTTCTGGATTAATCTACAGGCAAATTATGACCGTGAATTGCTTGAGCTTGAAGAAATGAATCATATTTCTGAAGAAGAAACTGCTGTTTTAAAACGACTGAAAGAAGTCACTGAAAAGTGGCAGTCTTTTGGGTGGCTGGAGAAAGATTCTGACATAGTTACACTTGTGCTGAAATATAGAAAACTCCTTGGCGTCAGTAATTTGCTGGATGTACCTGAATTATCTTATTCTGCTGCATACCGCATACAAAGAAAAAATACGAATGCAGATCCATTTGTTCTTTTTGCATGGCAAAGGATGTGTGAATTATTAACAATGGATATGCAGATAACAGATGAAATGGATATAGAAAAGTTACGGCAGATAATTCCACAGATAAAACAAGTGATGTTTATGCAGGAAAATCAGATTCAAAAAACGTTAGCAGATCTATTTGCATCATGTGGAATTGCATTCAGGGTTGTGCCATGTTTTAAGGGGGCACCAGTGCAGGGGTTTATCAGGAAAACAAATGATGAAAGATTCATTCTCTGTCTCACATTGCGTAATAAATGGGCAGATACCTTTTGGTTTACATTATTTCATGAGGTTGCCCATATCCTGAATGGAGATACAAAACCGGTATTTGTCGATTTTGAGTCTTTAGGGGGAAGCGTAGAAAAGAAAGCTGATCAATTGGCTGGGAATATTCTTATTGATCCAAAAGAATATCAAATATTTGTCAAAGGTGAGGGATATGCAAACCCAGATGAAATCAGACGCTTTGCTGAAACACAACAGGTCAAAGATTATATTGTCCTTGGCCATCTGATGAAAGACAATCTCATTCCCTGGTATGCTAGAGAAAAGTATGAATGGGACATATGATGTTAAAGGCATCACGAATTGTACACCAGACAAATAGGGAGGATATTGCATGACTTTGACCCAATTGAAATATGTGGTGGAAGTGGCAGAGACCGGCTCAATCAGTAAAGCGGCAGAACACCTGTTTATTTCTCAACCAAGTCTTACAGCTTCCATAAAAGAATTAGAAACGGAATATGGTATTACCATTTTCACACGGACAAATAAAGGTGTAACGCTGACTGCGGCTGGTGAAGAGTTTTTAGGCTATGCGCGGCAGGTCATCAGTCAGACGCGATTGATGGAAGAACGCTATTTTGGAACTGCACCGGTTCGTCATCAGTTTTGTGTATCAACACAGCACTATTCTTTTGCTGTGGAAGCATTTGTTGCACTTTTACGGGAATATGGTGGAGAGGCGTATGACTTTTGTATTCGTGAAACACAGACCTACGAAATAATTGAGGACGTTGCAAAATTAAAGAGTGAAGTGGGTGTTCTCTATCTGAACCAGTTTAATGAGAAAGTACTGCGCAAACTGTTTCAGGAACATGATCTTGCATTTAAGAGACTGTTTCGTGCAAAGCCACATGTATTTGTAGGAGCTGAAAATCCTTTGGCACACAAAGAGGTAGTGAGACTTGACGATCTTGCGCCATATCCACGTCTTTCCTATGAACAGGGTGATCATAATGCCTTCTATTTTTCTGAAGAAATTCTCAGTACATTGGAAATGAAAAAGAATATTCTTGTCCGTGACAGGGCAACCTTGTTCAATCTTCTGATCGGTTTGAATGGATATACGATATGCAGTGGTGTGATCAATGCGGAATTGAATGGTGAACACATCATTGCTGTTCCACTGGATGTGGATGATTATATGGAAATCGGCTATGTGACACATAAGAAAATTGTGCTGGGAGAATATGCGGAATGCTATATCCAGGCTTTGAAACAATACACCGCTGGAAAAGGAAACTGACTTGCTAGGGTTTGCTATAGGTTTTGCCTATGACAAACACATAGATGTTCATATGGTACAGAAAGAGATGAACCATGTATACTGAAAACTGCAAATGTTGCAGGAGGAATATTCAAATGAATAAAGTAACACCATTTCGCTATGATTATGTAGGCAGTTTTCTTCGCCCGGCAGAATTAAAGAAAGCACGTGCTGACTATGAAGCAGGTACCATTACTGCTGAACAGTTGAAGGCAGTGGAAGATACATGTATTACGGAACTTGTCGCAAAGCAGAAGGCTGCAGGCTATCATGTGATTACGGATGGTGAGTTTCGCCGTTCAGCATGGCACCTCGACTTCATGTGGGGATTTGATGGCATTGACCATAAGAAAACAGAGACAGGTCTTCCATTCCATGGTGAGGCAGCAATGCTCGATGATACATATCTGACTGGTAAAATTCATCTGACAGGTGAACATCCTTTTGTGGAACATTTCCGGTTTGTAAAGGCATTGGAAGATGAAACAACGGTCGCAAAGCAGACGATTCCTTCTCCTGCACAGACCCTTGCCCAGTTCTGGATGCCTTTTGGACGCAGTATCACACAGAATTATTACACTGATGTGAATGAACTGGCATCTGATATAGCAGATGCCTATATTGCAGTACTGCATCAGCTTTATGAAGCTGGCTGCCGGAATGTTCAGTTTGATGACTGTACATGGGGTATGATGGCAGATAAAACAGGTCACCTTGCTTATGGAACTACACAAGAAGGTCTGGTTGAAGTACAAAAGGTGCATAAAGATCTGAACAATCGTGTCATTGCCGGAGCACCGGAGGGCATGGTTATCAATACCCATGTCTGCCGTGGAAACTTCCATTCCACATATGCAAACAGTGGAGCTTATGACCCTGTTGCGGATATTCTCTTTGGTGAGGAAAATGTAAATGCGTATTACCTCGAATTTGATGATGAACGTTCTGGTGGATTTGAATGCCTGAGCAAGGTCTCTGATGGCAAGAAAGTCGTATTGGGTCTGATTACTACCAAGAGCCCGGAACTTGAGGATAAAGCAACAGTGATTGCAAGGATTCATGAGGCAGAAAAGTATATTCCTCTGGATCGTCTTTACCTCAGTCCACAGTGTGGATTTGCGTCCTGTGAGATTGGAAACAAACTGACAGAAGAGGAACAGTGGGCAAAACTGAAACTTGTAAAGGAAATTGCTGAAGAAGTCTGGAACTGAGTTTTGATAGAATCCCATCCCCTGACAGAATGTTGTGTCAGGGGATATTTGTATAATGAAACAGGGTGGTGAGTTGCATGAAAGTTGTTCTCTATAATACGTCAAAACAGCAGGATAGAATTCTTCGTGACTGGATTGCGTATCCAACAAAAGCAGGGTATTTTGCGGAAAGAAAGGAGTCTGTTTTGTTGCATGCGTCTCGTGATCAATTGCCACAATTTCTCTTTTTGTATTCAGATGAAATGGAAATGATTTCGTTCTACTTTCTCTTTGGTACAGACAATTACCATCGTGGAATTGTCCCATTTATTGCGCTTACGGATTTTGATGAACTAGATTTGAAAGCAGCGCAGTTTTTCGCTCCCGAAATAGAAAAACTCTGTCTGAAATATCAGGAAATCCAATTGGCAAAGGATGTACCATATCTGCTTGAAACAGTTGAGGAATTGAACAGGATGATGGAAAGATGAGTCTTGTTCACGGTTTCAACTGTTTGGTGAAACAGAAAGAAATATTGCTCAATGACGAGCACAGGAGACAATTATGGCTATTAGAATTAATGGACTATTCAATGATCCTGACTACAGTATTCAGGATTCAAAAGGTATTTTCACAGTAGTGGAATATGTACAGGATCTCACAGTATCTCCAGATACAGCTATGCGTGAGTACTTCATGTCCAAGATGGGTGTAAGACGCAAACAAGTTGTATGTAAACTGGATGGCAGAATTGGTGTTACCATGCAGGCTGGTTCTATGCAGTGGATGGCGGGTAATGTCCATGCGACCACCGGTATCAAAGGTGCAGGAGATCTGCTTGGCAAGCTTGTGAAAGGTGCGGTGACCAATGAATCAGCGATCAAACCAGAATACAAAGGTACAGGTGTTGTGTGTCTTGAACCTACCTACAAGTTCATTCTTCTGGAACAGGTAGAAAACTGGAATGGTGGACTTGTTGTACAGGATGGAATGTATCTTGCGTCAGAGTCTACCGTTAACCTTTCTGTACAATCAAGAAAGTCATTATCTTCTGCTGTGGCAGGTAATGAAGGTTTGTTCAACCTGAAACTCAAAGGCAGTGGAACTGTTGTACTGGAATCCAATGTTGTACGTGAACAGTTGATTGAAATTGAACTGGATGATGATGTTCTCAAAATAGATGGCAACCAGGCGATCTGCTGGTCAGGCAGTCTTGACTTTACAGTCGAAAGATCTGGGAAAACATTGCTTGGCTCAGCGGTATCTGGAGAAGGTCTCGTGAATGTTTTCAGAGGAACAGGCAGAGTACTTCTCAGTCCACTGGATGATTCTTCTTCTCTCTATGCAGCAACTAATACAAAAAACATCAAAAGTGAGTAACAGATCTGGTCAGCCTGGTTTAAATAATCAGGCTGATTTTTACTGTGCAAAAAGCGACTTCATATTCAGAATAGGCGCAATTGTGAAATGAAGCTCGATTTTTATGGGCGCAATTGTGAAAAATGTTTAGAAATATATACGCGCAATTGTGAAATAAGGCTTGAAATTTATACGCGCAATTGTGAAAATATAGGTGAGCTAGTCTTGTGGAGGTGATTATTACTTATGTTTGAGAGAAAAATATACCAGAAAATGTTACATTGGAAAAATGAATTGGCACCTGATTATGCTTTGTTTTTGAAAGGCGCAAGACGAACAGGCAAGACTACATTAGCTGAGAAAATTGGAAGAGAAGAGTATAGATCATATATTCGTGTCAGTTTTGATAATACAAGTGAAGATATTGAGGGTTTATTTGTAAACAGTCTGCGGGATCTGGATACACTATTCAATACTTTACAATTCGCATTTCAGACCCGCTTATATCCGCGGGAATCATTGATCATTCTGGATGAAATTCAGTTGTTTCCCAAAGCCCGTCAGGCAATTAAAACATTACTTGAAGATGGAAGATTTGATTATATTGAAACTGGATCACTTGCTTCTATCACAAAGAAAAGCAAAGATATTTTGATTCCATCAGAAGAGTATACACTTGAGGTACTTCCTATGGATTTTGAGGAGTATTTGTGGGCAATGCAAAATGATTTGATATTCCCTGCATTGAAGGAACATATTTCCACATTGAAACCAATGGGAAAGATACATTCGTACATAATGAAGACTTTTCGTGAATACATGCTTGTGGGAGGTATGCCTCAGGCTGTAACGGCATACGTGGAGAGTAGAGATTTTGGAAAGGTTGATTTTGTCAAACAGCAGATTCTTTCCCTCTATCGCCAGGATATGACAGATCAGCAAGAGGAAAATCCAGAGTATGTTACGAATTTTTTTGACAGAATTCCTTCCGAATTATCGAAACACGATAAACGGTATATCTTGTCACACATTGAGCCAAATGCACGTGTCAGGGACTACAAAGAACCTATCAGATGGCTTTCTGAGGCAATGATTATTAATATTGCGAATAATGTAGATGACCCTAGTGTCGCACTCAATCTATCTGTTGTTGATCCTTCATTCAAGTGTTATATGATGGATACGGGTCTTTTGATTACTCTTGCATATCAGGATGGTTCATATCTTGAAAACGAATTGTACAAATCTATTCTTTTGGACAAATTACATATGAACGAAGGCATGATTCTGGAAAATATGACAGCACAATGCCTGAAAGCAAATGGACATAATGCGTATTACTACAAAAAGACAGATAAAAATACTAAGAAAACAGAAATGGAAATCGATTTTTTAATTCGCCAGAAAAATAAAATCATACCAATTGAAGTTAAATCGGGGACAAATAGAAGTACTAAATCTTTGGATAAGTTCAAAGAAGTATTTGGAAAAAAAGTTGGAATGAGTATTGTGCTGCACCATGGTGAAATCAAACAGGAAGAAAATACTTTATGGCTGCCATATTATATGGCTGCTGTATTATGACTTGAATTTGATTGTTTTCATAACTGGCTTAAAAATAAAATCCTGGTTTCACAGGATTTCTTTGCTATTTCTCAATATAGAGAGTTACTTCTTCCAATGCTTTGCGTGGACGGGGTGCTGGTGTTTCATCTGGTACACCAAGTGGTGAAACAGCCACAACAGTCCATTCTTCAGGAAGCTGCAGTAGTTCCTTTACCTTGTCAGCATAGAAACTTCCAAGCCAGCACATGCCCAGGCCCTGAACATGCGCTTCTAACAACATGAAACTCATGGCAATGGAACAATCAACGGTTGCACTGTTTTGACCGCATTTCATCATATGTTCATCTGTTGCACAGATGGCAATAGCAGTGCCAGCTTCTTTGACCATTGCCTGGTTGCAGCAGGCTTCTGTGAGTTGCTCAAGGATATTTCCTTTGACCACAACAAACTTCCATTCCTGTTCATTGCGGGCAGATGGGGCAAGCCTGCCAGCTTCAAGTACTTTTTCAATCTTTTTTGCAGGTACTGGTTCACCAGTATACTTGCGGATGCTGCGACGGTTTTGCATGATGTCCATTAATTCCATAGTGGTTCTCCTTTATTTGTTGTTATTTGCTGTACGAATGAGCGTGAGATTTTTCTGCATATAGAGTACAAAGGAAAGTAGGATGAGGAAAGCAGAAAGCAGGATGGTAATGATAGAAAGTGTAGAAGGTATGTCTTGCCAGAATACATGCAGGATCATCATGGCATAGAGGACTGCTGTAGCAACCTTCCCATGCCATACGGCATAGGGAACTTTACCGGTTTTATGGATGACAGCAGCTCCGGTAAATGTCATACATGTTTCCTTGATGACCATGAGTACAAGTGGAATGACCATGAGATGGTAACGGGTGACAAGACATCCCATGACGGTGACCTGGGTCAGTTTGTCCGCGATGGGATCGAGTACTTTGCCAAGGTTACTGATCATATGGAATGTTCTTGCAATCCATCCATCAATGATATCTGTGGCTCCGGAAAGGACGATGACTATACCTGCCGCAATGTCCTGTTTTTGGAATACGTAGAGATAAACGATGAGGGGGATGAGAAGAATTCTCACGAATGATAAAAGATTTGGAATCGTTAGAATTTTGTTTTCTGATGTTGTGGTCATACTTTTTTTCCTTTGTCTAAGAAAAGAATACCAGATAGAGAAGTACAGGGAAATAATGAGTTGTGCATTTTGTGACAAATGATGGAAAACCATATTGAAAGCAGCGAGAAGTGGTACTAGACTGTAAATAGTTGATATATCAACTAATGGAGGCTGTAATGGATAGAACAAACCGGCAGATCACAAAGATTGCACGTGAAGCAACAAAGTTTACAACCAGAGCCATGAAAAACAGTGGTGTTGGTTCTTCTGAATTTGATGTGGTACATGTCATACGCAAAAACCCTGGTATAACCCAGCATGAGATAGTAGAAGTGCTCGGTATTGATAAAGGTGCACTTACAAGAATGATCAAACAATTGGAAAAGAAAGGTTATGTGATACGGGACAGTGATCCTTCAGATGGCAGGCGTTTTCTGCTTTATGCAACAGAGAAGGCAGAAGAACTGAAACATTCCAAAGCACATATTGAGTCGATGTACTATGACTTTCTTCTGGAAGCACTGGATGAAGAAGAGCAAAAACAATTTGCATTATTACTGGATAAATTGTATTGGCGTTCCAAAGTGGAAAGCCGTTCTGGTTTTGTAGAAATGAGAAGAAGGATGGAGAAAGAGGGTGACCGTCATGAAGAAGAAACAGATCAGTGAAGCAATGCTTTTTATCATTCTGTTTGGTATTCTCAGTTTGTTTTCGGATATGACACATGAAGGGGCTTCAAGTATTCGTGGGGCATATCTGACATTGATGGGTGCTTCAGCAGGTGTAATTGGTTTTATTTCCGGTCTTGGTGAACTGGTTGGATATTCTTTGCGTTATATTTTTGGTTTCATTGCGGACAAAACAAAGAAGTATTGGCCGATGACCATTATTGGTTACATTCTCGATGTACTTGCTGTACCTGCGCTTGCCCTGGTTGGGGAACGTGGATGGATATGGGCATGTATATTGCTTGTTATTCAAAGAACAGGCAAAGCGATCAAGAAACCGGCAAAGGATACAATCATGTCCTTTGCGGCAAGTCAGACAGGTGTTGGAAAGAGTTTTGGATTACAGGAACTGCTTGACCAGATTGGTGCCTTCCTTGGACCGCTGCTCTTGTACTTTGTCATGTTATGCAAAGGTGGAGATGACCTCTTCCATACCTATGCATTCTGCTTTGGTATTCTTGCTATTCCAGGTTTCATTACTATTCTGCTTCTCCTGTATACAAGAAAAAGATTTCCAAATCCGGAAAACTTTGAACCAGAGCCAAAGGAATATGTACCATTCCGTCTCAAGAAAAACTTTGTGCTCTATATTGCTGGTATCAGCCTGTTTGCCTTTGGATTCATTGATTATTCATTGATTATCATGCATGTTTCAAGAGCCTATACAGGACTTAGTGCAGGGCTTGCGGAAACGGGTTCCATTGTTACTACTGGTAATCTTCCTTTGCTCTATGCCGGAGCAATGCTGGTGGATGCACTTTCAGCACTCTTCTTTGGGTATCTCTATGACCGCATTGGCATAAAGTCATTGATGATTTCTACTGTTTTGTCCAGTTTCTTTGCGGTATTTGTCTTCACCATGCATTCTGAATGGGCATTGCTTGCTGGTATTGCCCTATGGGGTATAGGTATGGGTGCGGAAGAATCTATTCTTAAGGCGGTAGTGACATCCATTGTGCCCAAAAACAGCAGGGCAACAGGATATGGCATCTTTGAACTGTCTTTTGGTATCTTCTGGTTTCTTGGCAGCTGGCTGATGGGTGTACTCTATGATTACAACATTACATCCATGGTAATTGTCAGTGTTGCTGCCCAGCTGATTGCGGTAGTTCTTTTCTATCTGTCAAAGAAATGTGAAGCCTGATCGATGTGGAAGTCTTTCACACTATCTTGTATGATAGAGAAAAAGAGGTTGAACTATAATTGTAAAACAGGAATTTGCGTTGAAAGAAGAAACATTACAAGCGTTGAAAGAAGCGGATATTGATGAAAAGATGGCTGAATTCATTCATCAGATGCTTGTGTCGGCCATGCATCTGTATGGGTATATTCCCCTTAATGCTTTTTGGGAAATCTTCCGTACGTATCGCAAAGATATCAAACAGTTAAAACTACCGGTATTCCATAAAAGGCATCTGCTTTCGTATGTCAGAATTGCAGGTGAGGAAGATGGTATTCTTGTGACGACAACAAATGAAATCACTGGTGATACTGAATCCGACAATTTTGTTTTCCTGATGACAAAGGAATTGGAGGGTGGTGAAGAAGACAGATTTTTCTTTGTGAGAGGGTTGCTATTGGTACAGAGATCTGATCTTCCAAGATATCTGCCAGAAACACTGGATGAATATCTTTCGTACAATCGTGATCCGGTGCAGGCAAAGGGATCTGATCGCCTTTTGCAATATGTAGAGCAGATTACAGGAAACAGGACAGAAGCAGAACGGATTGTCTCTGAAATAGGCACAGATACGATTGTTGAGCTTCCACTTGAGGAGACACTGTCAAAGATAATTGTGGAATTGAAACAACTGCATAGAACGGTCAATACTTCACAATTGAAGAAATATGCGCTTCGCTATGCCAAAGCTTTGCGGATATGGACAAATCTTGGCTGGACAATGCATGAGTTATCGACCAATGCGCCATTGAAGTCATACAAACCAGTGGTATTGTTGAGCGATGAACAGGTCAGGCAATTTGCAGCAAATGGTATTTCCTATGATGAAATTGTCAAAATTGGACAGGAATATGGTGTGGATACAGACATGACCTACAATGATCTGCCAAAACAATAGAACATATAAATACCGGCATGGATGATGCCGGTATTATTTCTATAGATGGAAAATGTGTATGTATTGGGAAAAGCTTTCTCAGCGCATGCTGTTTTCAATGATGCCCGGTAACAGTTCATAGATGGAACAATGACATTTCTCATCAAAATAGTCTTTGATGGCAAGAATCTTCTTCCATCTTGCAATGGTATATGGATGAAAGCCATAGCGCATGGTCACATCCACAAATCGTTTTTCAAGAATACAGAAACCGGTTGGCAAAGCCAAAGAATCACATAACTGCACAAGGCGGTCATAGTCATCATAGACAGCATTCTTTACGAATTGTTCCATGAAGGTATAGTCTTCTTTGGAAACATCAAATGTTCCAATAGAAGTATGGATGTCCTGGATCATGAAGGCATGGCTTATGCAGATTTGGGCAGCCTTGTCCCAGCCAAGATTCATGCAATAACGGTACCCGTCAATCAGATGTTTTTCAGATGTTCTGCCCGGGTATCGTCCGATATCATGAAGCAGTCCATAACAATATGCCAGATCTTTGGAAAGATCATCCGTATGTGCGGTAATGGTTTCACATGCAAGGGCAACATAATAACTGTGTTTTACCCAGTCTCCAGGATTTGAGACTTCTGCTTTTTTGAGTTCCATTTCAGCGTTTTCTTTATTCAGTATCATATTTCTCCTGTCGTGAAGCATACAATTTTCATGTAGTCAGAAACATTTGGAATTTCAAGGGTCAGTCTTAGTGGTGTGTCTTCATAGGTCAGGTCTTCCTGCAGATGTGGATTGTGGCAGATGTTAACCCGTCCACCATTTTCACGGATGAGATATACAGCACTTTTGCATTTGTTCACTACTTCAAGAAATGCATTTGTGTTGAAAATAATGATTTTGATCATACCAGTGACCTCCTTTTCTATTAACAGCATAGGGTCATTGGCTGATGCAATATATCTCATTTCTGCGTGATGATTGCACAATTCTGCCATTGTCATTTTTCTTTGTAAATTGTTTTGCCAAACAGATAGGCCTGTTCAAGGTAATCGGTTTTCTCTATTTGTGGTTTTCCGTTTGTGTCACCACAACCTCCTGCCAATACCATTCCCTTGTCATGAAAGCCAATATAGTTGACGATGGCAAACTGGTAGTAAGAAACAGCCTGTTCAAATGTCCAGAAATAGTTATCGGCAGAGGTCATGAGAAGTGCACAATCGTGTACAGGATATTTTTCGTATCTGCCAAGTGGCGGATTGTCATCTTCTTCTGCTATGCAATAGAAGCGTTCAATGAATGCTTTGATCTTTGATGAAAGTGTCCAGAAGTACAGCGGTGAAGCAAATACAATGAGATCTGCTTCTTTGATCTTTGGAACAATTGCATTGAAATCATCTTTCTGGATACATGGCTTTCCATAGCGGCAGAGATTGCAGCCAAGACAGCCATTGACCTTCCATTTGTGCAGGGAAAGCAGCTCTGTTTTGTGCCCTGCATCCTTTGTGCCATTCATGAATGCATTTACAAGCTGTGCTGTATTTCCATTTGGTCTTCCGCCACCAGAAACAATCAGAATCTTTTTCATACTCTTCTCCTTTTTGTGCGATATGCTGCTGGTGTACAGCCTTTTGCCTTGCGGAAAAGCTGGATGAAATGACTGCTTGTGCCAAGTCCTGTTTCATAACCGATGGAAGCGATGGTTTTGTCAGTCTCAACCAACATCTCTGCAGCCACATCCAGGCGATAGTTTGTAAGAAATGCATTTGGGGTGGTATGCAGATAGTCTTTGAATATCCTGTAACATTCCCGTTCACTGATGAATGCACTCTGGGCAATATCTGTCACAGAGATGTTTCGCGCATAGTTTTCATAAATCCAGGCAATCATTTCTTTGAGCTTTATATCGGTCTTCGCTTCTATATGAACAGTTTGTGGGCTGGCTTGTGCATAGTCTCTCATTTCCAGCCATATTTCTGACAAAGCATTGCGTATGTGAATTTCAAAGACATCATTTTCTGGAATGGTAAATGATTCTGTAATCATCTGGGTGATTTTGCTGTCTTTGGGAAACTGTAAAATTTCAAAGGCGGGATTAGAAACCACGGGAAAGACATATTTCTGATACAGAATGCTTGTTGTACTGCCCGCAATGATGGCAGGATCAAACAGATGCAGCATCTGTGTGGTATTTTCATCCTTCGTCTTTGTCATATGCAGGATGTCAGAATTCAGAAAACCTGCTTCGCCTTCATGAAATTGTATTTGTTTTCCTGGAATGAAGTAGGTGACCGTACCACTATTGACAATGAACAGTTCAGCTGCTTTATGCCAATGCCAGGGAACGAAAGCGCCCGGGTAGTGGGATATATCCGCAACGGAAGAGATATAGGGAAACCCATTTTCAAAGTCAGGAAGAAGTTCTTCTTTTGAGTTTGGGTGAAATTGTATATTTCGTACATGTATCATAGCAATCTCTTTCAATACTACTTGTCTTGTGGATATCTGTTTTTGAACAAGGTAAGTGCTGGGGAAAGTTTTTCCCTGTCTTTTTTGTTATAGACACAATAATATTTAGTATAGGCTTCTTTATTGCGGAAAGGCACAGAAATACGGTTTCCTCTTGGGCCAAAGATACGCAATGTGAGGTCGGTGGAGAAACCGCAGATGGTTGAAGAGATGGAAACTGCCTTCAGACTATCCAGGTCTGTCTGCAGAAAGAAATGGGAATCAGGCATATTTGTTCGTACAATTTCATCCCAGAAACCGACTTCACTTGCCATGATGAAGTCTGTTCCATTCATTTCCTGAAAGGAAACAGAGGATTGTAATGCCTTGGGATTATTCATCGGAAAGGTAGTGCAAAGCTGTTCACTTCCACAACAGATGGATGTCAGCGCTTCATCATTCACAGGATGGTTGAGAATAACCATCTGGTACTGTCCTTCATAGAGACCTTTTAATAATACTTCTTCACCTTTGACTTCAGAAGAAATGGTCATGGAAAGAAAACTTCCAGATAGAAGGGGAATGATTTCCATTAAAGGACCAGGCGCAATGGAACCAATGGATATGGTGTTGAGCTGCCGGTAGTGGTTCTGTACAGTTTCCAGCATCCTCTTTTCTTCCTGCAATACCATTGCCGCATGTTTTGCGGCAAGTTCACCATGTTCATTCAGATAGAGCCGGTTGCGCTCACGGGTGAAGAGCGGTACGCCAAAAGCATCTTCAATTTTCTTCATGGAACGGGTGAGGGTGGGCTGGGTGAGGTGGAGTGCTTCTGCTGTTGCGGAAAGGGTTTTATATTGGGAAAATGAAACAAGCTGCTCAAGCAGATAGATTTCGATCATATTGCCTCCTTGGTATACGTCACACGTATAGTAACATGTCTATCTTCAATTGTACAAACTGCTTTATGTCAATAATAATACAGTTGTAAAACATAGATGGCATCTATGAAAGGAGGTCCAATGAAAACATTGATCGTGTATTTCTCCTGGAGCGGCAATACCGAAAAGATTGCCCGCACCCTCGCTGTGAAAACAGGTGGGACACTATTTCGACTGGAAAGAAGAATTCCCTACAGTACTGACTACAACACATGTGCCTATAAAGAGGCAAAGGAAGAACATGATGAGGTAATCCTGCCAGAACTCAAGACACCGTTACCAGATGTGATGGCATATGACAGAGTCATTCTTGCCTTCCCAATCTGGTGGTACACCTTCCCGATGGTTGTCGCATCTTTCCTTTCTTCTGTTACTGACTGGAAAGGAAAGCGAATCGATGTATTCGCCAACTCCTATACGGATGATCCGCAATATATGGTGACAGCATTGCAGGATGTACGACACTATGCAAAAAATGCGGATGTCAAAAGAGGACTCTTCAACAGAGAAATTGATCAACTTGATACATGGCTGAAGGAAAATGGAATGGAGGCATAATGTATGAAAGAACAGGTTTTAGAAGTATCAAAAGCATTCTGGACAGCAATGGAAGCTGCAGATGAAGCAGGTATGCGCAAATATGCGGATAAGGACTGCATGTTTACCCACATTGGCATAACTGCCGGACTCGACAAGGAAATTGAATTCTATACATCTG
This sequence comes from uncultured Erysipelotrichaceae bacterium, assembly GCA_949289855.1. Classification (GTDB taxonomy): domain Bacteria; phylum Bacillota_I; class Bacilli_A; order Erysipelotrichales; family Erysipelotrichaceae; genus Bulleidia. The sequence continues at coordinate 17,488 of CASEPS010000015.1, read as the reverse complement.
GCGCATTCCAGCCAACAAATATCACTTTCCATAACCGGGAAGTGCATATGCACGGCAATACGGCAATTGTGCTAACCGATTGTGATTATGCATTGCTTCTGGATGGAAAAGAAACAAGCCATCATTTCATGGTGACAGAAGTCTATGCAGAAAAAGATAAGGAATGGAAACTTGTACAGTTTACGTTCACAGCACTTGTGTACTAAGAAGGAGGAATAATCATGGAGTACAAAACATTAAACAATGGAATCAAAATGCCAGTTTCTGGAATTGGTGTGTTCATGTTAACACCGGATGAAGCAGAGAAGTCAGTTGAGGCAGCTTTGAAAGATGGTATCCGCCTTGTGGATACAGCGAATGCTTATGCCAATGAAAGTGCAACCGGCAGAGGCATGCGCAAGAGTGGTGTGAAGCGTGAGGATATCTTCCTTGTGTCCAAACTCTGGCCAACCGTCTACGAAAAGGAAACAGCAGTTGATGAAATGCTCGAAAGACTTGGTACAGATTATGTGGATATGTTATTCCTGCATCAGCCGACTTCCAACTGGAGAGAAGGTTACAGGAACATTGAAAAAGCTGTCAAAGCAGGAAAGGCAAAGTCCATCGGTCTTTCCAACTTCAGTGAAGAACAGATTAAAGAAGCGATTGAAACAATGGAAATCAAGCCACAGGCTGTACAGGTTGAAGCACATCCTTACTTCCCAGAAGGTGAACTGAAGAAATTGCTTGCTGAACATGACATGGCGCTCATGGCATGGTATCCACTTGGTCATGGTGACAAGAACCTGATCAATGAACCGGTATTCACAAAGCTTGCTGAGAAGTATAACAAGACAAATGCCCAGGTCATTCTCAGATGGCATGTACAGAGTGGCAACATTGTCATTCCGGGTTCCCGCAATCCACAGCACATCCATGACAATAATGACATCTTCGACTTTGCACTGACAGATGAAGAAATGGCAGAGATCGCAAAGCTCGACCAGAATAAGCGTTACTATGAACCATCCGAAGATAAGCTTGATGCTTATCTGCATATGGAACTTGGGGAGGACAGATAAATGGAATACGTAACATTACAGAATGGCGTGAGAATGCCGATGGAAGGCTTCGGTGTCTTCCAGGTGAGAGACCTTGCAGAATGTGAAACAGTTGTGTATGAAGCCATCAAGGCTGGCTACAGACTGATTGATACAGCTGCTTCTTATGGAAATGAAGAAGCAGTTGGCAAGGCTGTCAAAAGAGCGATTGCGGATGGTATCTGCACAAGAGAAGACCTGTTCATCACATCCAAGATGTGGGTACAGGATATGCAGAACTATGAAATGGCATCTGCCGCAATAAATGCTTCTTTGGAAAAGATGGGTCTTGACTACCTTGACCTCTATCTGCTCCATCAGGCAATGAAGGACTACTTCAGTGCATGGCGGGCAATGGAAGATGCCTATGAAGCAGGCAAGCTGCGTGCCATTGGTGTTTCCAACTTCTATGCCCATACACTGACAAACTTCTGTGAGACAGTGCGCATCAAGCCGATGGTCAACCAGATTGAAACACATCCGTTCTTTGTCCAGAAGGAATCTTTGGAAACAATGCAGTTCTACCATGTTGTTCCAGAAGCGTGGTCACCACTTGGTGGAGGCAGATACAAGGCTTTCGATAATGAAACACTGCAGAAGATTGCCACAAACCATAACAAGACCATTGGTCAGGTAATGTTGAGATGGAATGTACAGCGTGGTGTTGTCGTTATTCCAAAGTCCACCCATGTGGAAAGAATCAAAGAAAATGCGGATATCTTTGATTTCACGTTGACAGACGAAGAAATGAATGAAATCAGCAGTCTTGATATGGGTTATACAGGTACTGCTATCAAGCACTTCGATCCGGAATTTGTCAGAGCCTGTGTGAGAAGAAATATCCATGACTAAAGTATTGATGATCAGCGGTAGTCCGCATGAAAATGGCAATACAGCCATTGCCCTGCATGAAATGGAAAAGATTTTTCATGAAGCAGGTGTAGAAACTGAAATATTGCGTGTTGGCAGTATGGATATCCGTGGCTGCATTGGCTGCATGTCCTGTAAGAAGAATGGCAAGTGCATCTTCAATGACATTGTCAATGAAACAGCAGAGAAATTCACGGAAGCAGATGGCATGGTCATTGCTTCACCTGTTTACTATGGCTCAGCAAATGGTACATTGATCTCTTTCCTTGACAGGTTGTTCTACAGCACACCATTTGACAAGACGATGAAAGTTGGTGCTTCTATTGCTGTCGCAAGACGTGGTGGCATGTCCGCAACCTATGATGAATTGAACAAGTACTTTGCGATCTCTGGCATGCCAATTGCCAGTGGACAATACTGGAATGGTATTCATGGTCGTGAACCGGGAGAAGCAGCAGGTGATGAAGAAGGTCTGCAGCAGATGCGGGTTCTTGCAAAGAATATGGTATTCCTGATGAATGCCATCAGGAATGAAAAGGAAAGAAGTGGACTTCCAGAAAAGGAAACATTCACCCGTACAAACTTCATCCGTTAACAAAATAAGGAAGATGTTGCATGGCATCTTCCTTTTTCATATGGCAATGATATTCTTGTACAGACAATGTGCTTTGTACTCTGGCAAAGCAATGTCTCTATGCAAGTGACCAAAGTACCATTTGTTGAAATCAATGGTTTTGTGAAGAAACTGTAGATAGGAAGTCAGTGCATCAAAATTGTGATAGCCAAGTTTTTCTGCCATCTCTGAAGTGGGACTATGGGTGAGAATGTAGTCCGCCTGGTTGCCGTGTTTTTCAAGGTTTGCAATACCGTATTCCATTTCGTTTCTTGTCGGCATTTCTTCTTTCCACCAGGAAACATGGTTGATGCGGAAGTACCTTCTTTCTTTTTGCCATTGCTTTATGCGCTTGTCACCTGGTTCAAGAATACCATCACTGATATCATGGCTGGCTGCGCCACCAAAGGTGAAGAACGACTTTCCATCTATTTCATAGATTTCTCCACGCATCAGATGCAGGATGGATGGACGTATTTCATGTACCTTGCCACCATGCCAGGATTTGATGGGAAAGTTGTGCAGCCGCTCAAAGTTTTCGTGGTTGCCATCGATGAAAAGAATGGTAAATGGTTTGTCTTCCAGCCATTGCAGATCATAGAGTTCTGCTTTACTGCTTTTATTGACATCCCATATACCACCAAAGTCACCAAGGATGATGACATAATCATCTTTTGTCAGATGTTTTCCTTCTGGAAAGCTGCGTGAGCTGAACCTTTCAAACATGCCATGTGTGTCACCTGTGATATAGAGCATGGTGTACCTCCTCTCTTTGCTTTCTATTATATACATTTATTTCATATAAGAATATAAATGTTTTTGATTAATAGAAATGGTAGACAAAAATAAGAATGTGCAAGAAGATTAAACAGTATTTGTTCTGGAGGTTAGGATGAAAGAAATCAGAGTGGTTGAATATGGCAGTGATGCCTATCAGGAGACATTGGAACTCAGAAACAGGATTATGAGACTTCCTCTTGGTACAAGTGTCTATGATGAAGATCTCAGTCATGAAAAGAAATCATTGATTCTTGCCTGTTATGAAGATGGTATTCTGACAGGGACGACAGTCATGTCATATCATGGTGAGGCGTGCAAAATTGATACACTCTGTATTGATACAGATGTGCAACGCGGTGGTATTGGTACATTGCTGTTACAGGAATTGGAGAAAAGGGCAAAAGAAGCTGGTTATGCCATGATGACCATGGATGCCCGTGTCAGTGCAGAGAAGTTTTATGAAAAGTATGGCTATGCGGCAGATGGGGAGGCATATGAACTGCCGTTTTCCCATATTCCCCATGTGCATATGACAAAGAAGCTTTGATGAATGAGATGGATTTCTCATCATCCATGACTGAGGATGAGAAGGAATGAGATTGTTGTTACAAAGAATTGTTTGACTTGATACTGGAATTTTGTTTCGACTGATACGTGATACGCTTCTTGCAGGAGGACAGCTTATGAAAGCAGATTATCATATTCATACAGAATTTTCTGATGATTCCAGGGAATTGATGGAAAACCAGATTGAGAGGGGTATTGAACTTGGTCTTGATGAACTTTGTTTCACAGACCATGTGGACTACGGTATCAAACGTGACTGGGATGATCCAAAGGGCATTGAATACCGTGGAGGAGATGGCATGAGTTCTTCTGCGGATGAGCAGGACCCGATTGCCAATGTTGACTATCCGGCATTTTTCAAGAAGTTCCATGAAATGGAAAAAAAGTATGCAGGAAAGATTACGATCAAGTCCGGATTGGAATTTGGTATTCAGACCATTACCATTGATCCATTTGAAAAACTGTATGCAAAGTACGAAGATGAACTTGATTTTGTTCTGTTATCTATGCATCAGGTAGATAACAAAGAATTCTGGACAGGTGACTTCACAAGGGGCAGAACACAGCAGGAATACAATGATGCTTACTATGATGAGATTTACAAGGTACAGCAGCAGTTCAAACACTATTCTGTACTTGCCCATCTTGATTTGCTGGCAAGATATGATCCGGCTGGTGTTTATCCATTTGAAAAGGAAGAAGAAAAGATTGCAGAAATTCTCAAGCTGGCGATCAAAGATGGCAAGGGTATTGAGATCAATACTTCTTCCTGGCACTATGGACTTAAAGATACACAGCCATGCCGTAAGATATTGAAGCTGTATAAAGATCTTGGTGGAAAGATTTTCACCTTTGGTTCAGATGCACATAAGACAGAATTCCTCGGTGATCACTTTGCGGACGCAAGAAAGATCGTCCGTGATGAGATCGGTATCAAAGAGTTCTGTACATTTGACCACATGGTACCAACCTTCCATCCGATTGTTGACTAAGAAAAAGAGTCGTACAGAATTTGTACGACTTTTACTTTGCAATGCAGTCTTTGATGAACTTGTCTGCGATATCAATGACTTCCTTCGTCCAGAACTCTGCCCCACCATGGTCTGCACCCTTCAAAAGATACAGGGCTGCGTCTTTGCGACATGCTTTGAGTTTCTCATAGAGGACGACACTCTGCCTTGTATTCACAATGCGGTCCTTTGTGCCATGGAAGATGAGCACTGGAGGAATGATGGTATTTTCATCGATGTTTTCTTCAACAGAAAGTGCTCTTGCAAGATCTTCTCTTTCCCTAAGGTTCACACATCCCATTTCCATCCCTTCCGGACTATCTGGGAGTTTGTAGTTTGGGGTACTTGGGTTGCTTGCCTCTAACATGACAGTGACAGAACCGTAGTAGTTGATAATGCCACTCACTTCTCCAGAAATGCCAGGATAGATGTTTTCTTCTGTATCGTCATTGTGGCGCATGCCTGCCCACATAGCAGTATGTCCTCCGGATGAACCACCTGCCACAATCATGCGGGCTGGATCAATTCCATACTTTGCGGCATTTTTTCTGAGATAACGGATGGCATTGCGGGTATCGACTGCCTGGGCAGGGAATGGTGCCTGTAAAGAATGGCGGTATTGTACAATGGCACATACATAGCCTCTTTCTGCTACTTTTGCCACATCACAGAGATTGATGTACACATTCTGTTTCATCCAGGCAGAACCTTTGACAAACACACAACATGGTAAGGCAAAGTTCTGTTGCTGTGCCTCGGGGATATACGGGTTGTTGCGGCTTGTGGGTATCAGTATCTGCAATGTCAGTTCTATGCCATCCATTGTGGCATAGACGACATCATTGAGATAGAGAATGCTTTGTTCGTTGCCGGTCGTTTCCAGGAAGGCAGCGCCTTCTACTGGTTCATCAAATGCCGGGAATTCCTCATACGTCCAGTTTTTGATTTCCATGATGTTTCTCCTGTATCGCTGCTATTCATATTATATCTGAAAATGAAATGTTTGATTTTCAAAATAATAATTTTTTTGTATTCTGTTATATAATTTCATTCCCCATTATTTACAATTCCTGCTATGATACTAGACGAAAGAAAAAAATTATTTTTCTTATTGGATTGAAACATGAGAATTGGGTACGCAGTATTAAATGAAGATGAAATGGAGCTGTATAGTGTAAAGACAGCTTTTGAACATATTGTACAGATTGATGAAATGTATATTGACTATGGGGAAGATCGTTCAGCACAAGAAGCACTTTTGTCGTCTTTACGCATGGGTGATGTTGTATTAATGCAATCTGAACAGGATTGTGGAATGGATATAGAGGAACAGAAGGCTTTCCGTGAAAAGGTCATTTCCATTACCTGTGATGTTTTGTATTTCGATGGTGGTGTAACACCATTGTTTGATGAGCCGTTGGTCACATGTGTGGAAGAACAACCTGTTGAAGAAGTTGTGGTGGAAAAAAAGCGTGGCAGAAAGCAGAAGGCAGTTGACCATGAATTGTTTATGCTGTTGCGCAAGAAGCTTCTTGCCAAAGCGATCACAAAGAAGGAAATGGCAGCCCAGCTTGGTATTTCCTATCCAACGTTGGAAAAGGCTTTGAAAGCAGAATAAATGACATGGGAGCTGCACAGGCGGCTGAGAGGAAGGAGAAACCTTCGACCATCTGACCTGATGCGGGTAATGCCGCCGCAGGGAGAATATGTATTCTTTCGAAGGTGGCAGTTTGTCATCTTCGCTTTTTGTATGGAGGGTATATGCTGAAAGACAAGATGGATGCGGTGAGAAAGAAAGCACCGCTTGTTCACAATATGACCAATTATGTCACAATCAATGATTGCGCCAATATTACCCTTGCCTGTGGGGCCAGTCCGATCATGGCAGAAGCGATAGAAGAAGCAGAAGACATTGTTTCCCTTGCGGATGGACTGAACCTCAATATGGGTATGTTAACAGTGAATAAGCTTGCGGCTATGTTACAGGCCGGGCAAAAAGCAAATTGTCTTGGCAAGCCGGTTGTCCTTGATCCGGTAGGAGCAGGTGCTTCATCGTTTCGCAAACAGTCCCTTGAGCAATTGTTATCCTCTGTCCGCTTTTCTGTCATCCGGGGAAATCTGTCTGAGATCAGGGCGATTGCCTCTGGAATGGTAGAAGAAAAAGGTGTGGACTCCACACGGCAGGTCACTGAACAAAATCTGAAAGATGCTGTTTCTCTGGCGAAGCGGTTGTCCCAAAAGACAGGTGCGGTGATTGTTATCAGTGGAGCGATGGATATCGTTGCGGATGATGAAAAAGCATATGTTGTCCATAATGGCAGTGCTTTGATGAGCAAAGTCACTGGTACAGGCTGTATGTTATCGTCAGTGCTTGCGGCATATGTTTCAGTTAAGAAGGATTCTCCTTTGGAAGCTGCTGTTTCCGCAGTATGTGCAATGGGACTATGTGGAGAAATTGCAGAACAGAGGATGCGGACAGAAGATGGGAATGCGTCCTATCGGATGTATCTCATCGATGCGATGTATAACATGGATGGAAATGTGTTGGAGAAAGGAGCACGCTATGAAATGTACTAAGGAAATGATGCTTGTCTATGCGGTAAGTGACAGTGGCATGAACAAGCATATGCCGTTTCTGGATGTGGTGGAAGCAGTGTTGCGAAATGGTGCGACCATATTTCAATTGCGGGAAAAACATCTGGATGAAGAAGACTTTGTCAAAGAAGCATTGGAAGTACAAAAGCTCTGTCAGAAGTATCATGTACCACTCATTATCAATGATGATGTTTCCGTAGCTATGCGCATTGGGGCAGATGGTGTACATGTTGGACAGGATGATATGGATGCCAGAGAAGTGAGAAAACTTGTTGGCGATGAAATGATCATCGGTACTTCCTGCCATAACAGACAGGAAGCATTGCAGGCTGAGCAGGATGGTGCGGATTATCTTGGCTGTGGTGCGGTATTTGTAACAAGCACAAAAGATGATGTCACACCACTATCCAAAGAAACGCTGGTGGATATCACAGCAAATGTTCATATTCCGGTTGTGGCAATCGGTGGTATACAGGAAGATAACATCATGCAATTAGCCGGAAGTGGTGTAGATGGTGTTGCGGTGGTATCTGCTTTGTTTGCCAGCGATGATCCAGCAGAAGCGACGAAGCGCATCCGTAAACTGGTATTGGAAATGAAGGGAGAAGAGAAATGAAACTTGCGACAGCTTTGACAATTGCCGGCAGTGACAGCAGTGGTGGTGCCGGTATTCAGGCAGATTTGAAGACAATGATCACAAATGGGGTATATGGTATGAGTGCCATTACTGCCCTGACTGCCCAGAATACTACTGGTGTGCGTTCCATTCTTGAAGCGACACCAGAGTTTCTGAAACAGGAAATCGATATGGTATTTGAAGACATCCGTCCTGATGCGGTGAAGATCGGTATGGTTTCTTCGGCAGCACTCGTAGAAGCGATTGCCGAAAGACTCTCTTTCTGGAAGGCAGAGAATATTGTGGTTGACCCGGTCATGGTTGCGACAAGTGGTTCTGCACTGATGGAAGATGATGCGGTCGCCGCCATCAAGGAAAAACTATTTCCTATGGCGGCTGTCATCACCCCAAATATTCCGGAAGGTGAAGTGCTTTCCGGTATGCACATACAGAATGCAAAGGATATGGAGGCAGCTGCCACAAAGATCTATGAAACAATGCATTGTGCCGTGCTGTTGAAGGGTGGTCATCGCATCAATGATGCCAATGACTTACTTGTCTATGAAGGTGGCATGCACTGGTTTGAAGGAAAGCGGATCGATAATCCAAATACCCATGGAACTGGCTGTACATTGTCCAGTGCCATTGCTTCTAACCTTGCCAAAGGCTATGACCTTGTGACTTCTGTTGAAAGGGCAAAGAGCTATCTTTCCGATGCCTTACTGGCAATGCTTGACCTTGGTCAGGGCAGTGGTCCAATGCATCATGGCTTTGCATTAAATGGCAAATATGCAAAATAAATGGCTGGGAAAACGTATTTCCCGGCTTTTTCTTTTCAGAAAGCTGGTTTGTAGAATATATTTTTCTGCTATATCCATTAACAATGGTTCATGGAAGATGTCTTTCCTTCCTTCGGTAAATGAACCCCAGGACTGCATGTGTGTGCCATAGTTCTCCATATGTGCTTTCAATTGTGGGTAATAGACATGGGATTCCACCTGGTTGATGGCAGGTGTGACATGGCATGTTTTGATAAAGGAATCATAGAAGTCTTGTGAGAAGTTGGATACACCGATGGCGCGTACTATGCCTTGTTCGTATGCTTCTTCAAATGCTTTGTACATGGAGGAAGATGTCTTGTATGGTTCATGGATTAACAAAAGGTCTATGTGGTCTGCATAGTTTTGTGGTGATGAAGAATTCGCTGCGGTCTATGCCGCTATCCTGTATGGCTTTGCCAACAATGTCCTGGTTTGCATACATTTCAGCGGTATCAAACAGGCGATACCCTGTATGAATGGCGTCCAGCAGTGTGTTGTATCCTTCTTTTCCCCTGACAGCCCATGTGCCAAAACCAATAATGGGCATCTGTATGCCGTTGTTAAGTGTGATATATTCCATATTTTTCTCCTTGTGTTTAGTGTGCCGCAGATTTTTTTTGTCCAAACAGGAAAAAATTCAAGAAATTTCAACAAAATGTGAGGAAATTTCGATTTTCCGGGAACAAAGAAGGTAGAAATGCAAGGAGGATAATGCATGATGAATTTCGAAATGTTCAAACAATGGACAAAACAGGTATTGCAAAAGCGTTTCCCGGACGCAGCGGTGGAAGTTTCTCTCATCAGGGGAGAGTACACCGGACTTTCACTATTGCGCAAAAAGCAGTCCGCAGGTTATGTGATCAATCTCGATGTGTATTACCAGCGGTATTGCAACAAAGAAGACTATGACAAACTTGTTGAGGAAATGATTAAGGAAAGTGAGGATGATGGCTTTGGAGACTTCCTGGATAAATATCTTCAGTATGATGATGCAAAGAAGAGACTGATTGCCCAGTTGCGCTACATGGATGCGGTGCCTGAGGATGCCCTGTGCTATGAGATAGGTGACTTTGGGATGTTGTTCTTTCTCCTGGTGGACAAATATGCCGGTGGGCAGAAATGCATGCGGATATCGAAGGAGCTGCTGGATGTGTTTGGCGTCAGTAAAGAACAGCTGATGCATGATGCCCTGAAGAACAGTGAGGTGCTCATGCCGCCACTTGTTGCACCGGTGGATACATATGTCAGAGATGGCATGGGATATGAAGAAGGTGGTTCTTCGACAATGATGATTGTGACAAACAGGGAGACAATCCGTGGTGCCGTGGTTTTGTTCTATGAGGGCATGCTGGACAGGATAGCTTCTTATCTTCAGGATGATTTACTCATCGTTCCTTCTTCCATCCATGAAATGCTTGTACTTCCGGCAAGTGAACATGTGGGAAATGAAGAGAATCTTGAAGAGCTGATACAGGAGCTCAACAGGACACGTCTTGTCAGCAGTGAAGAGAAGCTGTCAGACCATCTGTATTACTATCATCGCTTTACCCATGCCTTTGGCATTGTGTATGAAGAGGAAGAGGATGGCATGCGCAGCTGATTGAATGGTTGCCTGAATTGCGGAATGCAGTACAATGGAAAGGAAAAGGATGGAAACAGAATGAAGACATTGTATCTCGATTGTGGTATGGGTGCTGCAGGTGATATGTTGACGGCAGCCCTGTTGGAATTGTTTGAAAATCAGGAAGAAGTTGTAAAGCAGTTGAATGCGATGCATGTGCCTGGAGTTACGTATGAAGCGGAACATGTCAGTAAATGTGGCATTGGTGCTACCCATATGCATGTGTATGTGAATGGTGAAGAAGAAGGTGAACACATGCACCATCATGACCATGACCATGACCACCACCATCACCATCATAGCGGCATGCATGAGATTGGTCATGTGGTAGAACATCTTGTCGTCAGTGAGAAGGTCAAAGAAGATATCATGCATGTGTTTGGCATGATTGCACAGGCGGAAAGTACCGTACATGGCATGCCAGTGAATGAAATCCATTTCCATGAGGTTGGCACGATGGATGCGGTGGCAGATGTGTCAGCTGCCTGTTACCTGATGGATAAACTTTCTGTAGATGAAGTGATCGCAACACCGGTCAATACTGGTTCTGGGCATGTGCATTGTGCCCATGGCATTCTGCCTGTTCCAGCACCTGCAACAGCTTTGTTGTTAAAGGATATTCCCATTTTCAATAACAACATAGAGATGGAGTTATGCACACCAACTGGTGCAGCATTGTTGAAGTATTTTGTGAACCGGTTTGGTAATATGCCGGTGATGAAGGTGCATGCCATTGGTTATGGGGCAGGGAAAAAGGATCTTGAGGCAGCCAATGTTGTACGGGCTGTACTTGGTGAAACTGAAGGTGCTGGAGAAGAAGTCATTGAGTTGCAGTGCAATGTGGATGATATGACAGCAGAGGCAGTTTCCTTTGCCATGGAACAGTTCTTTGCCCATGGTGCAAGGGAAGTCTATACATTGCCTGCAGGAATGAAAAAATCCCGTCCGGGACTATTGCTTTGTGTGATGTGTATGGAAAAGGACAGGGATGAGATGCTGCGGCTGATTTTCCGTCATACGACAACCATTGGTGTGCGGGAACATCGTTCAAGACGCTATACCTTGCAGCGTACAATGGAAAGCATGGAAACACCATATGGTGTGGTGAGACGTAAGGTTTCTGAAGGTTTTGGTACAAAGCGGGAAAAGATGGAATATGAAGATCTTGCCCGCATTGCCCGAGAAAAGGGTATTTCCCTTGCGGAGGCAGCAAGCCTTGTGCTTAGAGAAGACGAGGCAGAAACTCCGCAAGAAGGTTAAGACAAAGACAGGTTTTTTGCAGGTCTTCCTCATATATTGCATGGGGAAGACCTCCTTTTTTTATGTGTGGAAAGATGGAGAAGTCACGCAGTTCTATGCAGAGTCTGTCCTTTTCATAGACAAATTTCACATCACCGGCAATTTCCTGGATAGAAGTCAGAGCATCCCGGCGTTTTTTTGAAAGGAATACACGGTTTCTGGAAGTTGGCTCAGCAGTGAGGGCGAATGTATTGAGAAATACCGGGTCATTGACAAGTTCACTGTCCTCAAGCGTAACTGTTGTGTTCCGGGTACTTAAGGTAAATGAACCATCGATGGCAAGTGTGTCAGATGTATGAACCACAATGGTGAAGGATTCCTGGATGGCAGGCTTTTTCTCAATGCGATAATGCTGGTTTTCATCAATGCGGTAGAGCATTTCCTGTTTCCATCTATCATGTTCTTCTTCCATGCGCATGGCAAGCAGCGTTGTGTTTTCTTCACCAGTGACATTTTCGGGATGCGGATGATATCTTTCCCAGACATTTTCCAGAAGGGAAGGGAGAAGTTCTTTGTACAGCATGTTTAACTGCTGGCTGCGGATGCGCTTTTTGAGACGGTCAGAGAAAAAGGAAAAATAGAGAAACAAGGCAAAGATGATAAACAGGGGAATGAGGAGTACTGTCCATTTTGTGGAGAGGTAAAGAAAGAGGAAGATGGGAATAGCAGCGGCAGAGAACATTGTGCCACTGAAAGTGGTCAGATCCAGATCTTTTCCAAGATCCTGCAACTGGCTGTTGATGTCGGCTAACGTTCTGTGATCAATGTGCATTGCTAAACTCCCTGAAACATAATAAGTGTCCCGGATTCCAGCAGATTCTCCAAGCGTGTTTCTGGTCAGTTTTTGTAAAGTTTGTGCAAACTGACTCATTTGTTGCGAGAGGTAGAAAGAATATGTTAAAATCCACATGTTAGTTTTCGCTAACTAACTGGAGGAAATATGATTGATACAAGACTCTTGAAACTTGTCAGGGGCAGTGGCAAATACATCATTGCGACAGCTTTTCTGCAATGGATACAGCTTTTGAGCAATATCGTCATCATGTCCCTTGTGGCATGGCTGCTTTGTTCATTTATGACGGGAGATATCACTCATGAAGGCAGTTTTCTGTTTCTTGGTGGTGTGATTGCTGCGGTTGTTGTGCGGGCACTATGCACGATGGGCGCATCAAAGATGAGTTATCTTGCCAGCAGTACGGTCAAGCATGTACTGCGTACAAAAATCATGGAAAAGATGCTGCGGATGGGTGGTAATTATAAGGAAAGTGTACCTACATCTGAGGTTGTACAGCTTTCCACAGAAGGTGTAGAACAACTGGAGACTTATTTTTCTTCTTATCTTCCCCAGCTTATCTATGCACTTGCTGCACCGCTGACATTGTTTATCTTCCTTTCCCAGTACAGTTTTTCTTCAGCTTTTATTTTGTTTATCTGTGTACCTTTGATCCCGATGACGATCATCATTGTGCAAAAGACTGCCAAAAAGCTGCTGGCAAAGTATTGGGGTCAGTATACACAGCTTGGTGATACATTTCTTGAAAACCTGCAGGGGTTGACAACGGCCAAAGTATACCAGGCAGATGAAATGAAGCAGAAACAGATGAATGCAGAAGCAGAGAAGTTCCGCATTATTACAATGAAGGTTCTGACCATGCAGTTGAATTCGGTTTCCATTATGGACCTCTTGGCATATGGTGGGGCAGCTCTTGGAATGATCATGGCTGTTACTGCTTTCAACAACGAGACTGTCAGTCTCTATGGATGTCTTTTGATCATTCTTCTTGCGGCAGATTACTTCCTGCCTATGCGCTTGCTTGGTTCCTATTTCCATATTGCGATGAATGGTATGGCTTCTTCAGGAAAGATCTTTGCCCTTCTGGCAAAGGAAGAAGAACAAAAAGGCAGTTCTTCTTTCCCAAAGGATGAACCAGTTACCCTTTCAGCCGTCCATTTTTCCTATGATGAAAAACGGGAAGTATTACATGATGTCAATATGACATTTGCCCTACATGGCATGTTTGCCATTGTTGGTGAAAGTGGTTGTGGCAAGTCTACTACAGCTTCTCTGCTGATGGGTCGTCATCGTTCGTATACAGGAAAGATTATGGCAGGCGAGAGAGAACTTGCGGAAATTGATGAAAGCAGTCTTTTTGAGAATGTGACATATGTTGGTCATGATGCGTCGCTTTTTGCCGGTACGGTAAGAGATAACCTGCTTGTTGGAAAAAGAAATGCGACAGATGAAGAGATGTGGGATGTTTTGAGCAAGGTAAAGCTCGATGCCTGGCTTAAAGAAGAAAATGGTCTTGAGACTTTGATATTGCCTGATGCTGGGAATCTTTCCGGTGGTCAGTGTCAGCGTCTTGCCATCGCAAGAGCTTTATTACATGATTCTGCTGTTTATATTTTTGATGAAGCATCAAGCAACATCGATGCGGATAGTGAAAGCATCATCATGCACAATATTGGTCTTCTTGCCAGAACAAAGATGGTCATTGTGATTTCCCACCGTCTTCTCAATGTGGTACATGCAGATAATATCTATGTTATGGAAGAAGGAAGGGTTGTTGAAAGTGGAACACATGATGCCCTTCTTGAACAGGGTGGTGTATATGCTGCACTCTGGTCAAAGCAGCAGGAACTTGAACAATATGCAGGAGGTGAAGCATGAAGCGCAGTGGATTTACAGTGATGCGGAAACTGGCGGGTCTTATCAGACCATTGTCCAGCTATATGGTTCTTGCGGTAACGCTTGGTCTTGCTGGTAATCTTGCGGCTTCCTTTATTACCATTCTTGGTGGGTATGGCATATTGTCTGTCTTAAAGATGAGCGGTATATCTCTTGTTGTGTTGTTTGTTTCTGCCATAGTCCTGGCAGTGCTCAGAGGCATATTGCGCTATGGGGAGCAGGCATGCAACCACTATATTGCCTTCCGGTTATTGGCATTGATCCGCGATAAGGTATTTACTGCATTGCGAAAGCTTGCGCCGGCAAAACTTGATGGCAAAGCTAAGGGAGACCTCATCAGTGTCATTACATCAGATACAGAACTGTTGGAAGTGTTCTATGCCCATACGGTTTCTCCGATCTGTATTGCGATTCTCTATTCCCTTGTCATGTTTGCCTTTATTGGCAGTCAGGCGATTGTCCTTGGAATGTATGCCCTTGTGTGCTGGATGATTATCGGTATTGCGATGCCGGTATTCATTTCCCGCCTCAGTAAGGATGATGGTATGCAATATCGTTCAAAGGCAGGAAAGCTTTCCGGGTTTGTTCTGGAAAACCTGAGAGGTATGGATGAAATATTGCAATATGGCATGGGCAGAGAACGGATTGCGAAGATGGAAACAATGAGTGATGACCTCAATCATGACAATTACCGGATGAAGATGAAAACAGGTTTGAATACAACCTTGAGCAATGTGCTGATTCTTCTGATGGATGTGGGTATGCTCATCATTGCTATCCATGTGACGGATTTCAGCCATGCACTGATTGCGGTGCTTGCCTTCATGAGTTCCTTTGGACCGGTGACTGCTCTTGCGGCACTTGGTTCAACATTGCAGAACACCTTTGCGGCAGGCAATCGTATTCTCGATATTCTTGAAGAAGACCCAGTTGTCAAAGAAATTGAAGGACAGAAAGATATTGTTTTCCAGGGGGCAAAAGCAGAACATGTTTCGTTTGCCTATGGTGAAGAGAAGGTATTGGAAAATGTTTCTGTTGATGCAAAGCATGGAAAAATCATTGGTATTCATGGCCGAAGTGGCAGTGGCAAGTCAACATTGTTGAAACTGTTTATGCGCTTTTATGAAACGGATAAAGGACAAATCACTGTCAGCGAAGAAAATGTGAATGCCATCAATACAGCAAATCTCAGAGATATGGAGAGCTTTGTCAGCCAGAGTACATATCTCTACCATGATTCCATCCGCAACAACCTCCTTCTTGCAAAGCCTGATGCGACAGAGGAAGAACTCTATAAAGCCTGCCGCAAGGCATCCATTCATGACTTTATTCTTTCTCTGCCACATGGCTATGACACAGAAGTAGGGGAACTGGGAGATACATTGTCTGGTGGAGAACGGCAGAGACTTGGTCTAGCAAGGGCATTTCTCCATGATGCGGACTTCATACTGCTGGATGAACCGACAAGTAATCTCGACAGTCTCAATGAGGCTGTCATCCTGAAGTCGTTGCATGAAGAACATGAAAACAAGACAGTGCTTCTTGTGTCGCACAGACCTTCAACCATGGCAATTACGGATGTTGTCTATAGTGTAGAAAACGGGAGGATGAGCTGATGGATGTCGAAAGCAAAAGGGAAAGAGAAAAGAAGACAGTAGACCGCATGATCCGGATTTATTGTCATGGGGTTCATAGAACAAAACATGGTTTATGCAAAGAATGCAGTGAACTATCAAAATATGCCCATATGCGCAGTGACCATTGCCCATTCATGGAGACGAAGACATTCTGTTCCAATTGCAAAGTACATTGTTATAAACCGGAAATGAAGGAAAAGATCAGACGGGTTATGCGCTACAGTGGCTGGAGAATGTTGTTTGTTGATCCTGTGCAGGCAATTCGGCATGTTATAGAAACAATTCGAGAAAAGAAAAGACTGGAGAAAGAAAATGCAAATTAAGAAAGCTATATTGATCATTGTTGGCTGTATCGGACTTGGTCTTGGTGCAGTAGGTGCAGCTGTGCCGTTACTTCCGGCATTTCCATTTCTGATGCTGGCAGCATTCTGCTTTGCCAAAAGTTCTGAACGACTCGATGCATGGTTCCGTTCCACAAAACTGTATAAGGACAACCTGGAATCCTATGTCAAAGGAGAAGGAATGCACAAAAGTGCAAAGAAGAGAGTGGTAGGCATGATCAGTGCACTCATGGCAATTGGATTTATCATCATGTTGACAAAAGAGGTATACATTGGCTGTATGATTCTCTTTGTTGTCTGGGTGTTCCACATCTTATACTTTGCCTATGGTGTAAAGACAAAAACAGAAGAATACTAAAAAACATGGAGTGATCCATGTTTTTATTTGGCTTCATCAAGCCACTTCCGGATAGTGTCTACCGGTTCTTTAACAATAGAAGCAATTTCAGATAGTGGCGTGTTTCGTTTGAAGAGATTGAGGGCGACGGAGCGGTAAGCTTTTTCTTCACCGATGGTAATGCCTCTTTCTTCACCAAGTACTTCACTTTTCAAAGCTATGCTTTTTCCTAATGTACACATTGCTGATACTCCTTTCAGAATTTCGACTTTATGGCAATGTTGAGGATGACTCTTTTACTATGATTTGTTCGTATTGCTAGCTTCTGTAAGCCACTTGCGCACTGTTTCAATGGATTCATTGACGGCAAAGGCAATTTTCTCTATTGGCAGTTTCATTTGATACAAGTTGATTGCCGCTGAGCGGTTAGCTATTTCTTCACCGATGGTAATGCCTCTTTTTTCACCGAGTGCTTCTCCAATGATGATTCCTCTTTCTTCACCAAGTACTTCACTTTTCAAAGCTATGCTCTTTCCTAATGTACACATTGCAAATACTCCTTTCCTGACTGCGACTGAGCGAATCATGAACTCTTCTTCCAGTATCATTATCT
>CASEPS010000014.1 GCA_949289855.1 uncultured Erysipelotrichaceae bacterium | reverse complement strand
AGCTGATTGCTGTTGCTTCTTCCATCCTGATTTACACACCATTCGTTATTGCTGCTAACAAGACAGCTACAGCAGCTGAAGCTTAATCAGCAGGAACAACCCAACTTATGAAGACAGTCAGAAATGGCTGTCTTTTCTCTTTTTGGTATTCGTAGTATAATTAATCTGTTATTTTGTAGAAATGAAGCGGTTTCTGCATGCTATGCCAGTAAGGCACAGAGTAGTTGAAGTGAAAGGAATTGTGAAATGTCAAAGTCATCCAAGCGCAAAAAGCTGACACCGGAAGAACTGAAGGAAGAAAATGCCCGGATTAAGGCAGAGCTTGCCAAGACAACAGAAGTGGAGTCCCAGCAGCGAATTGTGGATCTTTTGTCCAAGGAAAACTGGATTGCGATTCTGCTTGCGGTTCTTCTTCCGCCGATTGGTATCTGGTACATTTGGCGCAAAAAGGAAAAACATAAACTGAATCTGCCATCCATGGTTGTATGGACAATGATCGCGGTGGTTATCCTGGTTCAGTATGTCATTATGCTTATCCAAGCGATTGTGTAAAAATGGGTGCCCTATGGCACTTTTTCTTTTACGGCTTATCAATTTTCTTGTAAAATGAATAGGGTATGTTAATAAAAGATAAGATAAAGAACAGAGATCATTTTACATCTTCTGAAAATCTCATTGCTGAATATTTGTGCGACCATTCTCAGGAAGTTCTGGAAATGTCACTCGATGAATTGTCAAATACTCTCTATGTGTCAAAAAGTACTATCATCCGTTTTTGCAAAAAACTCGGTTTTTGCGGTCATAAGGAACTATGTGTACAACTGGCAAAGGAGATCAATACATTCTGTATCGGTGATTCATCAGATGGTGTTGTCCGGCTGATTGAAAAAACTGATACTTCTTCCGAGATTGCCCAGAAGATTTATTCATTATGTTACCATGCCATAACAACGGTTTATAACCAATTGGATCTGAAGGCACTCATGGAAGCTGCAGATATTATTTCAATGCATGGACGCATTCGTGTCTTTTCAACGGGAAAAGATTATCCAACGGCGATGAAGATTGTTTCTGAACTGGCATATAGTGGAATTGATGCCACACTTGAAACAGCTTCGGACTCTCAGAAAATTGATGCGTCAGTTATGAACCTTCATACGGCAGCGGTGCTGATTTGTTCGGGAACTGATGTTGGTTATTTGCAAAAAACTGCAGAAATTCTCCAGGAAAGGATGATACCTGTTATACTGATAACCGGCGCAAAGATGACGGTATTGAGCAATTATGCGTCAGTGAAACTTGTTGCGCCTGTACAGGATGAATCTGCCGGGGTAGTTCCTGGCTCCTGGGTTGGATTGGTGATGCTTTGCGAAATACTTTGTTCACTGGTTTTCCAGAAGGACTATGATACAAATGCGCGCAATGTCATGCGCATACATGAAATCATGAAAAATGATAAATAAAAACAGAAAGGAGTCAGAATATGCCGAAAGTAATTAAGATTGATGGAAAACATCCATTGGAAGGGGAAGTGACAATATCCGGTAGTAAAAATGCTACGGTTGCCCTGATCCCGGCTGCAGTACTTGCCAATGGACCGGTAACGATTGTTGGTGTGCCGGAAATAGAGGATGTCAAAAACCTTTCGGAAATTCTCAGGATTCTGAATGTGGATGTGCACCAGAGTGCACCGGATCATCTGATCATTGATCCAACACATATGGAAAATACAGATCTTACCGCAGATGCGGTCACAAAGCTGCGTGCTTCCTATTACTTTATGGGTGCACTTCTTGGTAAATACCACTATGTGCGCATGAAGATGCCTGGTGGATGCTACCTTGGACCTCGTCCAATTGATTTGCATCTCAAGGGCTTTGAAGCACTTGGCGCAACCGTTGAATATAAAAAGGGCTGCTATGAAATCAAGGCAGACCGCCTTGTTGGTGACAAGATATTCCTTGATATTTCTTCTGTTGGTGCAACCATCAATATCATGATGGCTGCGGTTTATGCAGAAGGCAGAACGACCATTGAAAATGCGGCAAAGGAACCGGAAATCATCGATGTGGCTACCCTTTTAAACAAGATGGGTGCACGTATTCGTGGAGCTGGTACAAATGTGATTACCATTGATGGTGTAAAGTCATTGAATGGCTGCTTCCATGAAATTATTCCGGATCGCATTGAAGCTGGTACATATATTGTGATTGCGGCAGCTTGTGCAAAGAAGGTAAAGATTAACAATATCATCCCACATCATCTTGAAGCGTTGCTGATGAAGCTAGAAGAAATGGGTGTGAAGATGAAGGTGACAGTTGATAGTGTGACCATTGAACACTCTGACCATCTGAAGTCAACAGAAGTTACAACAAAACCATATCCTGGTTTTGCAACAGACCTGCAGCAGCCTCTTACTGTATTGATGACCCAGGCAGAAGGTGAGTCAAAGGTAGAAGAAACCATCTATGTGGAAAGGTTCAAGCATTGTCAGGAACTCAACAAGATGGGTGCGAATATTGAAGTTGGTCCGGGTTTTGCAGAAATCCATGGTCCGACCCCATTATATGGTACAAAGGTCAGTGCTACAGATCTTCGCTGTGGTGCGGCAATGGTTGTTGCCGGACTGATTGCGGAAGGTGTGACAACCATTTCCAATATTTACCACATTGATCGCGGTTATGACCATATTGATGAAAAGCTCAATGCGCTTGGTGCAAAGGTATGGCGTGAGCGCATAGAAGAAGATGAATAAAGCGCTTGATCTTGCGACTTTTGCATGCTATTATTCTATGGCAACTTTCTTTACGCACGCATTGAGGCGTAAGGCAGAAGGAGGTAATTGAACATGAAACAGGGTATCCATCCAAATTATTACAAGGCCAAGGTTGTCTGCACATCCTGCGGTGCTGAGTTCGAAACAGGCTCCACACTCAAGGAAATCAGAGTAGACTCCTGCAGCAACTGCCATCCATTCTATACAGGCAGACAGAGATTTGCGCAGGCACAGGGTCGTGTTGAAAAGTTCAACAAGAAGTACGGTCTGAAATAATTGAACATTTGAGAAAGGCACAATGTGCCTTTTTCTTTTGCAAAAAATCAAAATTTGATTGTGATCAAAGAATTCTTTTACACAAGGACTATGATACATACGTAATCAGGAGAACAACATGAAGGGAAATGTGCATTCCATAGAAACATTTGGGTCTGCAGATGGACCAGGCGTCAGATTTATCATCTTCCTGCAGGGCTGCAGAATGCGATGCAGATTCTGCCATAATGCCGACACATGGAAAATTGGTGCTGGCGAAGACATGGAAGTGAATGAACTGCTTGATAAAGCAGAACGTTATCGCAGCTATTGGGGAAATGAAGGCGGCATTACAGTTAGTGGTGGCGAACCGCTATTACAGATGGACTTTTTGCTGGAACTGTTCAAAGAAGCCAAAGCCCGTGGTATTTCCACATGCATTGATACGGCTTTACAGCCATTCACAAAAGAAGAGCCATTCTTCTCACAGTTTGCAAAACTGATGGAAGTGACAGATTTGTTGTTAACAGACATCAAACATATTGATAAGGATGCCCATATAGCTTTGACAGGTGTGGGTAATGATAACATTCTGGAAGGTTTCCGGTATCTTGATGAGATACAGAAACCGATCTGGATCAGACAGGTGCTTGTGCCGGGTGTGACAGATGATCCATCTTCACTGCAAAGAACACACGATTTCATTGCAACATTGCACAATGTCGAAAAGATTGAGGTATTGCCATACCATTCCCTTGGTGCATATAAATGGGAAAAACTGGGCATACCATATACACTAGGTGACACAGAGTCTCCAACTGCCGAAGATGTACAAAAGGCAGAAGAAATATTGAAAGGAAGAGAGGAGTAATAACATGACAGAAGCTTACAGAGGTTTCAAGGGCACTCACTGGCTGAATGACATCAATGTCAGAGACTTCATCCAGAACAACTACACCCAGTATGAAGGTGATGAGAGTTTCCTTGAAGACGCAACAGACGCAACAAACAAACTTTGGGACAAGGTACAGGCGTTGCAGAAGGAAGAACGCGCAAAGGGTGGCGTTCTCGAATGTGAAACAGAGGTTGTTTCCAGTCTGACAGCCTATGGTCCAGGTTACATCGATGAATCGATGAAGGATCTTGAAAAGGTAGTCGGTCTGCAGACAGACAAGCCACTCAAGCGTGCATTTATGCCATATGGTGGTATCAAGATGGCACAGCAGGCAGCTGAGACATACGGCTACAAGGTCAATGAAAAGTATGACCAGATCTTCAATGAATACCACAAGACACACAACCAGGCAGTGTTTGATGCATATACAGATGAAATGCGTGCTGCCCGTCATTCCCACATTGTTACAGGTCTTCCGGATACATATGGAAGAGGCAGAATTGTCGGTGACTACCGCCGTATTGCCCTCTATGGTATCGATCGTCTGATCGCAGAAAAGAAGCAGGATCTTAAGAACTGTGGTGATGGCACAATGGTGGACAACATCATCAGACAGCGTGAAGAGATTTCTGATCAGATCCGTGCGCTCAATGGCATGAAGGAAATGGCAAAGATCTATGGTTATGACATTTCCAAGCCAGCCATGAATGCCCGTGAAGCTGTACAGTGGCTGTACTTTGGTTACCTTGCAGCAATCAAGACACAGAACGGTGCGGCAATGTCCGTAGGACGTATTTCCACATTCCTTGATATTTATATTGAACGTGACCTCAAAGAAGGTACACTCACTGAAAAGGAAGCACAGGAACTCATCGACCACCTTGTTCTGAAGTTCAGAATGGTCAAGTTTGCCCGTATTCCTTCTTATAACCAGCTGTTCTCTGGTGACCCGGTATGGGCAACACTGGAAATGGCAGGCATTGGCATGGATGGCCGTCATATGGTCACAAAGAATGACTTCCGTTTCCTCCATACATTGGAAAACATGGGTCCTTCTCCAGAACCAAACCTCACTGTTCTTTATACAAAGGCACTGCCGGAAAACTTCCGCCGCTATGCTGCAAAGATTTCCATCACAACATCTTCCATCCAGTATGAAAACGATGATGTTATGCGTCCGATCTGGGGCGATGACTACAGCATCTGCTGCTGCGTATCCGCTACAGAAACAGGTAAGGAAATCCAGTTCTTCGGTGCCCGTGCAAACCTTGCAAAGTGTTTGCTGTATGCCATCAACGGTGGTAAGGATGAAAAGTTCCTCGACAAGAAGGGCAACCATATGCAGGTAGGTCCGGAATATGCTCCGATTACTTCTGAATACCTCGACTATGATGAAGTTATGCATAAGTTCGATCTCATGATGGACTGGCTTGCAGGATTGTATGTCAACATCCTCAACCTCATCCATTACATGCATGACAAGTACTACTATGAAGCTGCTGAAATGGCACTCATCGATACAGATGTCAGAAGAACATTCGCAACAGGTATTGCTGGTTTCTCCCATGTTGTTGACTCTCTTTGTGCAATCAAGTATGCAAAGGTCAAGACAGTCCGTGATGAATCCGGTCTTGTTGTGGACTACAAGGTAGAAGGTGACTTCCCTCACTACGGTAATGATGATGACAGAGCAGATGAAATTGCAGTATGGCTGCTCAAGGAATTCATCACAAAGGTAAAGAAGCACCACACATACCGTGATTCTGAGCCAACAACTTCCATCCTGACAATCACATCCAACGTTGTCTATGGTAAGGCTACAGGTGCGCTTCCTGATGGAAGAGAAGCTTATAAGCCATTTGCGCCAGGTGCTAACCCAGCTTATGGTGCAGAAAAGAATGGTCTGCTTGCATCCCTCAACTCTGTTGCCAAGCTTCCATATGAATATGCCCTTGATGGTATTTCCAATACACAGACCATCAATCCGGGTGCGCTTGGTCACAATGATGAAGAACGCACAACAAACCTTGTCCATGTACTCGATGGTTACTTTGCAAATGGTGCACACCACCTCAATGTCAATGTCTTCGGTGTAGACAAGCTGAAGGATGCTATGGAACATCCTGAAAAGCCGGAATATGCAAACTTCACAATCCGTGTATCTGGTTATGCGGTCAAGTTCATCGATCTGACTCGTGAACAGCAGCTCGATGTTATCAACCGTACATGCCACGATAGAATGTAAGAAGTATCTGATCAACTATAACGTAAACGGCACTCAAAATGGGTGCCGTTTTCTATTCTGTCATCACAGTACTTCTGTTTGCAGCATTTCCATGATCTTGTTGCTCTTTGGAACACACAGTGCATAATCCTGTATTTTCTGGATATCGAGCTGTTGCATTATTTTTCTGTGGTTTAGCTTTTCAACACCAAGATGCATAAGTTCCTGCACATTGTTCCATCGTATCTGCATATATTTCCCTTTTTTATATGCATATAAAAACAGATATGGCTTGATTTTCTGCATATAATATGCTGAAATAATATGCAGAAAAGATGGTGTGATATGAGGAAATTCGATTACTCTTTTTTAAGCAACGGCTTACTGCCTGCAAATTTGGTGAATCTTACTTCAAATATTTCGGCATTGAAAACAATGACGGGAGTGCGAAAAGAGGAATATACCCAAATTTTTACGGAGTTAGAGGCAGTTGCAAAGGTACAGTCGATTAAGAGTTCTAATGCTATTGAGGGTATTGTTACAAGTGATGAGCGTATCGCTGCGATTGTCAATCAAAACAGCGCTCCCTTAAATCATAACGAGGCGGAAATCGCCGGTTATAGGGACGCCTTAAATGAAATTTATTTGGGCTTTGAACATATTGATTTCAGAGAGCGTGATATTTTACGCTTACACGAAATAATGATGTCCTTTGCCGGATATGAATACGGCGGTCAATACAAAACCGATGACAATGTGATTTTGGAGATCGACGCTGACGGCAACAGACGGGTTCGTTTTCGTCCTATACCGGCCGATGAAACGCCAAAGGCAATGGAACAATTAGAACTGGCTTATATGGAAGCTCGCAGTGACGCCAATATCAACCAGCTTTTACTGATTCCCTGCGTGATTTTGGATTTCCTTTGCATACACCCGTTTCGGGACGGAAACGGTAGAATGTCGCGGCTGCTCTCTCTGCTGCTTCTTTATAAAAATGGGTTCGACGCAGGAAAGTATGTGTCCTTTGAGGAACAGATCAATAACTACAAAGCCTATTATTATGAATCGCTCCGTCAATCCTCGATTGGTTGGGGAACAAACGAAAACAGCTACTTCCCATTTATTGAAAATTTCTTGTCCACCCTTTATATGTGCTATAAGGAACTTGATAAGCGTTTCGCTGTTGTTCACGGAAAGAAGATTACAAAGAAAGCCCGTGTGGAGGCTACAATATTAAACAGTTTGACGCCGCTTTCCAAAGCTGAGATATGTAAGATTATACCCGATGTCAGCCCGACCACCGTTGAAGCTGTCCTCGGTGCTATGGTAAAAAGCGGCATGATAAAACGTATCGGCTCGTCGAGGGCGACACGTTATATAAAGGTATAATGCAGGGTGAATGAAATGGATGTGTAGTCATTCAAAACTGAAATAAGGCGAATGTAATCGAAATTTGTCACATAGGTGTGCATTAGCTCATGAAAAGGATACAATGTTGATATGACAAATCAATATGCAAGATTTCAGATGCTTATTGGAAATGAAGCATTTCAAAAACTGAGAAGCAAAAGAGTTGCCATCTTTGGTATTGGTGGCGTAGGTGGATATGTTGTAGAAGCATTGGCAAGAAGTGGTGTAGGAACACTTGATCTGATTGACCATGATGATGTTTCGCTGACTAATCTCAACCGGCAGATCTATGCTTTGCATAGTACTGTTGGAAAGCTGAAATGTGATGTCGCAAAGGAAAGGATACATGACATTGATCCTTCTATTCAGGTGAATTTTTATCCGGTTTTCTATCTGCCAGAGAAGCGGGGTGACTTTCCTTTTAGAGAGTGGGACTTTATTGTAGACGCCATTGATACGGTATCAGCCAAGATAGATATCATTAAAGCAGCGCGTGAAGAAAACATTCCCATCATTTCCAGCATGGGATGCGGTAACCGCCTGGACCCTTCAAAGCTTGTTTATACAGACCTGTTCAAGACAAAGAATGATCCATTGGCGAAAGTCCTGAGACGAGAACTGAGAAAACTTGGTATAGATAAACTATCTGTTGTCTATAGTGAAGAACTGCCAATCCATGCAAAGGAACAAAGTACAGAAGAAGTGCCAGAAGGTAAACGTTCTATACCTGGCAGCAGTGCTTTTGTGCCACCTGCAGCAGGGCTTCTCATTGCCTCTAAAGTGGTAGAGAAACTATTGGAAATGTGAACAATGTATGAATCCTGAATGATCGGGATTCTTTTTGTTTGACTAACATGATTGACAACTGTAGACTAATCTCAATGGAGGAAATGATGCGTATGATGAGCGAGGCAGAAATGAAGATCGCTGAATGGGTCTGGGCAAATCCGGGTATTGGTTCCATGCAGCTGGTGAAGCTTTGTGAAAGCAACTATGCCTGGAAGAAGTCTACTGTCTTTACACTGATCAAGAGAATGCGCGATAAGGAAATGCTGGAAAACCGTGACAGCAGGCTCTATATGAAAGTGGAGCGTGGCAGGTATTACCATGACTGGGCTAAGTCTTTCATAGAGACAAACTATCAGGGTTCACTTGCCCAGTTTCTGGAAAGCTATTTTGCCCATGATGGTATTTCCCGGCTCGATGCAGGCAGACTTTTGAACATTATACGCAGATATACGATATAGCCTATGAAGAACAAATGGATTGTGTATGTAAATATGATTGGCATGGGACTTGCTGTGTATGGTGGTCTCATGTTATTGCTGACTGGTTATCGTTCAGCAGCGACCATGGCATATGCTTTGATTACATTGCTTGGTGTAGGCTGTCTAGTGGTTTCCTTTTATAAGCAATGTGCAATACTTGGTGCCATTGATGCAAAGAAACTGCCTCATGCCTACATTTTCTGGGCAATGATGCTTGTGTGCATCTACTTCGCCATGAACAACTTTGTCAATAGTGTGAATGATCCATCTGCACTGTATAGAAATCTCCTTAGCATGGTGCTGGTGATGGTTGCTCTGGTTATCTTCCAGAAGAAAGTTGTACCGATTGATCTTAAGGCAACGCGTATAGAGAATGTGCTGAAAAGAGAAACGGTATATACAAATAAGGAAAACCGCCGCTATACATTGATGATCACCAATGTCATACAGGATGAACAAGTACATGTGGAAGGCATTGTCCATGGTGAAATCAAGGTGGGAGACCTTGCGGTATTGTTATTTTCTGATGGCAATACAAAGCGTGTCCGTATTGCATCTGTTTCAAAAGGTGGCATCACGGCTGCTACTGCAAAAGATGAAAGTGTTCAGTTGTCTCTTGATGGGTTGAAGAATGTGAATACAGATGATCTTCACTTTGCGGTTATTTCGAGCATTCTGCCAACGGATGACAAACCTGCCATCAATGTGGAAAACCCACTGCTCTATGGCATGACATATGAATATGCCCGCTACAGCCGTGAACATGAATTCATGACACGCTTTATCCGTGTGCTCACCCACAGCCGTTTCACGGTACCGGTCATGATGGAACATGCGCCAAGTGTCATCAATGGCAAAGTCGGTTTTTCCCAGGATACAAAGATTGGGTTTATGGGTGTAAACCGCTCGGATAGTGGCAAGGAAGTACGTACATTTGCCTTGTTTACAGATATGGAAGCACTCAAAGGCTGGAAACAGCTATTCCGTTCTGGCAAGCAGCCATCCACATTAGGTATCACTTTCCAGGATGCCGTCAACATCATGTGGAAGGGCCACCAGGGTCTTGTCATTAATCCGTTTGGGCCGGTATTTGTCTATCTGCCTTCGGAACTGATTGATGTCATCACAAAGCAGGATGCCTATCGCAAGGAGTTTGGCAATCCTGGTGAAGGCGGTATGAGCTTTGACCGGAATAATAAACAGTAATGAAATTATTTTCAAACAAAGAAAGTATTTTCATTGTGCCTGAATGAGAGTAAAATAAGTGCGTTAAAAAGAAAGCAGAGGATAACGTATGAGCAAATATGTTGAAAGAGTTATCGAAGAAGTGAAGCAGAAGAATCCTGATCAGCCTGAATTCTTACAGACTGTGACGGAAGTACTGACAAGTCTTGCGCCGGTTGTGGACAAGCATCCAGAATATGAACAGGCCGCAATTCTTGAAAGAATTACAGAACCAGAAAGACAGATTATGTTCCGTGTTGTCTGGGTCGATGATGAAGGAAAGACGCAGGTCAACCGCGGTTACCGCATCCAGTTCAATGGAGCCCTTGGTCCATATAAAGGTGGACTCCGCTTCCATAAGACAGTCAATCTCTCTATTCTGAAGTTCCTTGGTTTCGAACAGATTTTCAAAAACAGTCTCACAACTTTGCCAATTGGTGGTGCCAAAGGTGGTTCAGACTTTGACCCACACGGTAAGAGCGATGGAGAAATCATGCGTTTCTGCCAGTCTTTTATGACAGAACTTTACCGTCATATCGGACCAAATGTTGACGTTCCGGCTGGTGACATCGGTGTTGGTGGAAGAGAAATCGGTTATCTCTTTGGCCAGTACAGAAGAATCCGTGATTCCTATGACAATGGTGTACTCACTGGTAAGGGTCTGACATATGGTGGTTCCCTCATCCGCCCGGAAGCGACAGGTTATGGTGTTCTCTACTATGCACAGCGTGTATTTGAACATGAAAACTATGATCCAAAGGGAAAGACATTTGTCATTTCCGGTTATGGTAATGTTGCCTGGGGCGTATGCCGTAAGGTTGCTGAAATGGGTGGCAAGGTAGTAACCATTTCTGGTCATAATGGCTATGTCTATGATCCAGAAGGTATTACAACAGAAGAAAAGATCAACTACCTCCTCGAAATGCGCGCTTCCCGCAATGCAAACGTCAAGATGTATGCAGAGAAGTTTGGCTGCCAGTTCTTTGAAGGACAGAAGCCATGGTCTGTAAAGGGTGATGTATGCATTCCTTGCGCGACCCAGAATGAAGTTGGTGTAGAAGAAGCAGAACAGATTATTGCCAATGGCACAAAGTTCTACTTCGAAGGTGCAAACATGCCGGCAAGCAATGAAGCCATTGCACTGCTGCAGAAGAGTGGTGTGGTTGTAGGACCTGCCAAGGCTGCCAACGCTGGTGGTGTTGCGGTTTCTGCACTTGAAATGAGCCAGAACAGCGAACGTCTTTCCTGGAGTGAAGAAGAAGTAGACGCTAAGCTCAAGAGCATCATGCGCAGTATTGTAGATGCTTCTTATGCAGCAAGTGAAAAGTATGGACTTGGCAATGATCTTGTTGCTGGTGCCAATATTGCCGGTTTTGAAAAAGTTGCGGACACAATGCTCGCACAGGGTTTGTTCTGATATAATGTAGTAAATTGGTGAAGCGGTTCATCAATGATAGAAGAAGGAAGAGAATGAAGAGCTGTACTTTGTTCTCTTCTCTTTTTGTCTGTATAATATTAGCGATGAAAGTACATGTTATCGTGAATCCTGTTGCTGCAGCAGGCAAAACACTCAAAGTCCTGAAAAAGATTGAACCGGTATTACAACAGGGCAACCATGTCTATATGGTTCATTATTCTTCCCTTTCTCATGGCCTTGATGCCATTGTGCGTGAAATACTGGATGAAAGTGAAGGCATTGTTAATCTGCTCGTTCTTGGTGGAGATGGTTCGATGCATGATGTGATCAATGGTATGACTGACTTTTCGCGTGTGAGAATCGGATTTTTACCATGTGGATCAGGCAATGATGCCATCCGGGACATGAATCTGCCAGATGATCCAATAGATGTGTTAAACATCTTTCTCGAAGGCAAAGTCAGACGAACGATGGATGTAGGTGAAGTTGTTTTCCACAATGTTACAGATATCCAGAAGAAAAACGGGATGCGGATGACGGAAGAACCTGGCGAAGTGCGCCGCTTTCATGTTTCTGCAGGCATTGGGTTTGATGCGGATGTCTGCCATGGAGTTGCTGTTTCAAGAGTAAAAAGATTGTTTGCAAAACTGCATATTGCCAAGCTCATCTATCTATTTGTGGCACTTCGTGTCATTTTGAGAAACAACCATTTCGCTATGAACGTGATGACAACGGAAGGTGCCGCAAAACTGCCACATGTATTGTTTCTTGTGGCAATGAACCACCGCTATGAAGGGGGAGGTTTCTGTTTCTGTCCAGAGGCAGAAACGGATGATGGTCTGCTTGACCTTTGCGTGGCACGCAATATGACCATTCCTTCGTTTGTACGCGTATTTATTCATGCTTTCCATGGCAACCATGTGCGTTACACAGATCATATTACAATGCGCCGTACAAAACGGATTCTGATTGAAACAGATAAACCATTGTTTGTACATCTTGATGGAGAGGTATATTGCCGTTCCTCAAAGATTGAAATACGGACAGGTACAGATAAGCTGAACATGCTGATATAGGTGGGTTTATGAAATTTGCACATCTTGGAGATCTTCATCTTGGCATGACGTTACATCATGTCAATCTGATAGAAGACCAGAAATATATTCTTGATGCCATATTGAAAATATTAAAAGAAGAAAAGGCAGATAGTGTACTCATTGCCGGGGATGTTTATGACAAAGCTGTCCCGGGTTCTGAAGCGACTTCCCTGCTCAGTTATTTTCTTGCGGAACTGAACAGTGCTGGTTTTCCGGTTTTTATGATTGCCGGTAACCATGACTCTGCGGAAAGACTCTCCTATGCAAGTGAACTTCTTGGGAAACAGAATATTCATATTGCTGGAAGATTTGCAGGTGAAATGCCACATTACACAATAGAAGATGACTATGGAGAAGTGGATGTATGGCTGCTTCCTTTTTTAAGACCTGGTTATGTTAACCGGTATATTGGAAAAGAAGAAGACAAGGTCAAAGACTATACTGCAGCCATCAAAGCCGCAATTGAGTTGTCACCAGTGGATTATGCAAAACGGAATGTCATTCTCTCCCATCAGTTTGTGACGGGGTCTTTTGTACATGAAGAAGGCTCAGAACAATTGATGGTAGGCGGAACGGATCAGGTTTCCATTTCTGCCTATGATGGATTTGACTATATTGCATTGGGTCATATTCATTCCTTCCAGAAAATCAAAAACCAAAATGCATATTATTGTGGTACACCATTGAAGTATTCCTTTTCAGAAGAACATGACAAGAAAGGTGTTCTGTTTGTAGAACTGAAAGAAAAAGGAAATATACAGGTATACCAGAAAGAGCTTGTGCCATTACATGATATGCGCACGATCAAAGGCACATATGAAGAAGTTCTGATGAACGCTAAAGAGGATGCGGGAAAGATGGATTATCTGCAGGTTGTACTGACAGATGAAGATGAGGTGGAAGATGCCGTACGCTATCTTCGTGCAGTGTATCCAAATGTTTTGCGCCTTACGTATGATAATGCCCGGATGCGGCAGTTCATGGAAGAAATGCCAGTGAATGACAGAGAACTTTCTCCAATGGAGATCTTTTCCTTGTTCTTCCAGGAGCGCAATGGAAGAGAAATGAATGAAAAAGAACAGCGTATTGCCCGGGAAATGATATTGCGTTTATTTGATGAGGAGGAAGGGAAATGAGACCGCTGAAGCTTGTTATGCATGCCTTTGGCCCTTATGCCAGAGAGACAACCATTGATTTTGAACAGCTTGGTAACAGTGGACTCTATCTCATTACGGGTGATACTGGTGCTGGCAAGACAACGATCTTTGATGCGATTACCTTTGCTCTCTATGGCAAAACAAGTGGTAAGGAAAGAGATGCCCGGATGCTTGTCAGTACATATAGTACGGGTAAGACAAAGACATTTGTGACCATGGACTTTCTCTGTTATGGGGAGAAATATACCATTACCCGCACCATCCGTCTCAACTGCAACAAAAATACGGTTACCCAGGATGCAGAGCTGACATATCCGAATGGCAATATGGTTGTGAAAAGCACATCTGTCAATGAAGCGGTGAAAGAACTGCTCGGTATTGATTGTGACCAGTTTACAGGTATAGCCATGATTGCCCAGGACAGCTTCCGCAAGATTCTCAATGCGGACACAAAGGAAAGGGTGAAGCTCTTTCAGGAATTGTTCCATACTGGGAATTACCGCAGACTGATGGAAGCTTTGGCTGAGGAAAGAAAGAACCGGAAAGAAGTCATTGCCCGTGATGAACAGGAATTGTCACTGCTGGTTGCTGGTATTGAATGTGAAGCACTGGAAGAGAATATGAAAGAAGATCCGGTGGTCTACCTCGATAGCATTCATACCATTCTTGATGAAGAAATTTCCAAAGAGGAAAGTGAACAGGAGACTGTACAACAGAAACGTGACCAGCTTGCAAAGGTGATCAGTGCGCTGGAAAAAGAGATTGGTAACCTGGAGGCTTCTGTGATTGCAACAAAGAAATTGCAGGCAGAAAAGACAAGACTTGTTGAAGAAGAAAAAACACTGGAATCAGCTTTGTTTTCCCTGCAACAAATGAAGGAAAGTGGCATGGAGCAGGAAGTAGAGCAGTATCGTACTAAACTTTCTAATGAAAAGAAGCAGATGAGCAGGTATGAACAGCTTGCCAGTGAAGAACTGAAGGTTAAGAAACTTGGTGAGGAATGGAAATGTGCCTGTGAAGTTTTGGGAAGAGTAAGACAAAGAGTTGCGGATCTAGGTGTGAGAAAAACATTTTATGATGAGCAGTTAGACAATGCACAGGATGTAGAAGAAGCTTTGTCTTTTGTCAGAGAGAAACTGATGGTCAATGCACAGAAGCAGCAGCTATTGCGTGCCTTTGAAGACAGGATGAAGGAAAGAAAGCACCTCGAACAGGAAGCGACTGGTAAAACAGAGGCTTTAGAGAAAGTTCTGGAAGTTTATGAGGTAAAGAATACTGCCTACACAAGGCAATATGCGTTGTTTCTCAAAGAACAGGCTGGTATTCTTGCGTCTGCTCTTGAAGAGGGAAAGCCATGCCCGGTATGTGGAGCAGTGCATCATCCTAGCCCTGCACAGCTTTCTGATGAAGTGGTTGATGAAAAGCTTTTGGAGAAGCTGAAGGAAGAAGCAGAAGCTGCCCGCAGTGCTTCTGCGTCTGCCGCAAGCAGTCTTTCTGTTGCCAAAGCAGCATTGCAAAAAGCAATGCAGGAAGAACAGGATGCAGAGAAGGCGTATGGAAAACATATGCCTATTGACGAGGAATGGAATATGCTTTTCCAGCATGAAAGAGATTTGAAGAGCGAAGAGAAAATGCATTCTTCTTCTCTGGAAGAAAAACGAAGGAATGAAGAGAAGAAGAAAGAAACAGAAAAACAGTTGGAAGATGCTGTGTCAGATATGCAGGCAGGGACGCTGAAAAGGGACAGGCTTGAAAGTACTATTGAAGCCGCAAAGAAGATGATCGATGTATTGCGGCAAGACCTTCCTTATGCAAGTGAAACAGAAGCACGGGCAGCACTGAATAAACTGGAAGCAGAACTAAAAGAAAAAGAAATAAAGATAGAAGCGATCAGAACTTCCTATGATCGTGCAAAGCAGGCAGTAGAGAAAACACAGGCTGCGATTTCAGCGTATCAGCTTACCGCAGATGAACAGAGTGAAAAGAAACTGGAAGAAACAAAGCTGGTGAAACAAAGCAGAATGCTGGAAAAGGCAGAACTTGATAGTGCATATGATTCTTTGTCACACAAGCTTCTCAATAACCGCAAAGTGCTGACAGGCATGAAGCGGGTGGAAACACATCTTGTAAAGCATCGTGAGGAGTATGCGGCAGTGAAGGTGCTTGCGGACACAGCGGATTCTCATCTTGGTGGCAAAGAGAAAATCACATTGGAAGAATATGTGCAGATGCATTATTTTGATTCCATTATCTGGTATGCCAACCGCAGATACCGGAAGATGTCCGATGGACAGTATGAACTTGTGCGCCATAAAGATTCCTCCAGTCTGCAATCACATAATGCTTTGGCTCTTGATGTAAAGGATCATTACAATGATACACTTCGTCCAGTCAGTTCATTGTCCGGTGGTGAGTCCTTCCTTGCGTCCATGGCCCTTGCCCTTGGTCTTTCCGATGAAACACAGCAAAGGGCAAAGGTGTCTCTTGATACGATGTTTATCGATGAAGGTTTTGGTTCATTGGATAAAGAAAGCCTCGACAAAGCAATTGATACCCTTGGCTCGCTGTCAGAAAGTGATCGTCTTATTGGTATTATTTCTCATGTCAGTGACCTTGAAACCCGTATTGCAAAGAGAATTGAAGTAAAGAAGGACCTTGGTAATGATGGGGGAAGTACAGTAAAGGTAGTCATTGATTGAGGTAAGTGAGTGGTATGGATATAAAACTCTTGAAAGAATGTGGCATAGAAGCCATAAAAGATAGTCTTCTTCATGTATTGGACAGGGCATGTCTTTTGTTGTTTGCCTTTGCGATGGGTATGCTTGCCTATACATTGATGTATGGAACAGGTGCGTTCTATATCATGGTGCTTTGTGCCATGGTATGTGTTGGCATCATTCTTGCCAGAACCTTTCTGCATAGTGCCATGGTTCATGTCCGGTATCCGCTTGTTCTTTATCTGAAAAAAGAAAAGGGATATGCAGAAACGTACAGCATCCACCAGTTGGATACTATTGCGAATTTGTGTGAAACTGTTGTGAGTGTCCTGTTTATCCTGGCATTGTCATTATGGTGTGGACTATTGATGGCAGTGCTTGTTGTTCTTGCCATGGTGGTTGTGCATCTCTCTTGTGCAAAATGCAAAGATGATACAATCCGTCTTGCATTACAGGATGGTATAACAACAGCGGTCTATTTCATCACTTTTACCATCATGGTGCTTTTTATCAGAAACCAGGATGTTTCCGCAGACTCTGCGCTGTCCATACTGCTTGCCCTGCTGTTTTCTATGCCACAGGTTTCTATAAAAGAGAACATATTTTCCCTGTTCTATTCGCTTTCTTTTCCCTTGATGGCTTATACGACAGCAGTTGTTATTCTGCAGATGTTTCAATTGCTTGAAATGCCAGTCCTTTATCTGAATGCCTTGCTTTGTTTCCTGTGTATTGGACCAGCCTGCTTTGTGGCAGCGATGCACTTGTGGAAACCAAAGAAGGAAAGTAAACCATTCCTTTCCGCACTGGTTCTTGCAATATCTGTTATTTTTGTTGTTTTTGATAATCTCTTTTCTCTTTTGATGGGTGTATTTGTCATCGTTGTAAGGTTGTGCTTATTACCGGCAATGTCCGCCACCTTTTCAAAAGGACTTGAAGAGAAGGAAGAAGACGATGATGAAGAAATCTATGCATTGTTGCAACAACAATCTGATACACCAGGTGTATTTGCCAATATGTTTACATGTGTGTTGTTTGTGGCAGGTATGACATTGCTCTATTTGCGTGGCATGGTTACATATGTGGCAATGTTAATGGGGATGATGGCAGTTATCGGTTATATGCATAGTCCATCTGTTTCTTTGGCTGCATTGCAAATGAAAGAGATGGTGCAACACCATCTCCATCAGTCCTGATTCAGATTTCACGTAACAAGGTAAGCAGTTCTTCCTTTGAAAATGCGGTGGAGGCAATGCCTTCATCAGAGAGCAGTTTTCCGGCAAGATCTGCTTTTTCTCTTTGCATGTCCAATATCTTTTCCTCAATGGTATCCTTCATAATCAATCGGTAAATGTTTACGATGTTCTTCTGCCCTATGCGGTGTGCTCTGTCACTTGCCTGGTTTTCTACAGCGGTATTCCACCATGGGTCATAGAGGATGACAATATCTGCTGCGGTGAGGTTTAAACCAGTGCCACCTGCCTTCAGGGAAATACAGAATACAGGCACATCATCCGTCTGGAAGGATTTGACCATGTCTGCCCTTTCTTTCTGAGAAGTAGCACCAGTGAGAAGATGATAGGCAATGTTTCTCTTCTTTAGTTCTTCTTCGAGCAATGCAAGCATAGATGTGAACTGGGAGAAGAGCAGTACCTTATGACCAGACTCTACAGCTCTTTCAAGGAGTGAAAGGCATAGTTCCTTTTTCGCAGAAGAACCATGGTAGTTTGCATAGAGAAGAGAAGGGTCACAGGCAATCTGCCGCAGTCTTGTCAAAGCACTGAGGATTTCCATGCGCTTGTCACTGAGTTCCTTATCGCTCTTATTTGCAATGTCATGGCGCAGCTTTGTGGCTTGTGCAATATACAATTCACTTTGTTCACCACTGCAATCCGCATAATAGACTTCTTCAATCTTTTCAGGCAGGTCTTTCAATACATCTTTCTTCAATCTGCGCAAGACAAATGGACGGATCATGTTATGCAGGTCTTCTGCCACAAGTTCATCCGCATCACGCACAATCGGAATTTCAAATATCCTGCGGAAGCGGGCATAGCTGTCAAAGAATCCCGGCATGATGTAATCAAAGATGGACCATAATTCACTGAGCCTGTTTTCAATTGGCGTACCTGTCATAGCTATACGGAAAGTGCTGTTGATGGACTTGACCGCAATAGCAGCCTTGGTTAATGGGTTTTTGATATATTGTGCTTCATCGATGATTTCACACGAAAACGCAATGTCCTTGTATTGTTCAAGGTCATTTTTCAACAGGTCATAGGAAGTGATGAACAACCGGCTTGTGTCATTTTGAATGAGGTTTGTTCTTTCTTCACTGTTGCCACTGATCATGCGTACGCTGATATCTGGTGCAAAGTGCTTTGTCTCCCTGTACCAGTTATAGACAAGAGAAGCAGGGCAGACAACAAGTACTTTGGGAAACTCCGGATGCACTTTGAGGAAGGCAAGTACCTGTAATGTTTTGCCAAGTCCCATCTCATCTGCTAACAATGCACCAAAGCCATTTTCATAGAGACTGCCAAGCCAGCGCACACCTTCTTTCTGGTAAGGACGCATGATGGTAGAAAGGTCTTCTGGTAAAGGGTATTCATCAAACTCTCTTTCTTTGATGTTGCGCACAAGTTGAATGAAGTGATCGTCTTTATGCATGGAAAGGTGCTCATCTTCTTTCAATGCATCAAGATACATGGCTCTATAGGCTGGAACAGAAGATTCACCATTCAATAAGTCACTTGTCTTCAATTGCAATGTGTCCTTTAACAAAGCCAGTCTTTCCAGTGCTTCCGGGTCATCAATGTTCATGAAACTGCCATTTTTGAGGCGGATGAATTTCTTCTTTCTTTCATAATGAGAAAGGATGGAAACAACATCTTTCATGGACATGGTATCGGCACTGACTCTGAGGTCTAATACACTGCCAGCAGTAGATACACCAATGGTGATATGCGGCTGGGGAAGAATACTGATCTTCTTCATGGCATCGGAAATGTAGACAGTTGCTTTTTGCTGCAATGTACCAATACCGTCTTTGATCAAGGCATAGAGACGCTTGTCATCATCGTCATGCATGACAAAGCACTCCTTCTTTTCGTACAGGCACTCAAACCATAGCTTTGTACATTCTGCCATCTGTTTTTCTTCTTCCTCATTGCGGCGTCCTTCCCCACTCTGCACAATGGAAATGTTGTACTTTCCAGAAGGATAAACCGCAAATACTGTACAGCGTATCATGCCACCATCATGGTCGAGATATATCTCATAGCGCGCTTCTTCTGGCAGGTAATCAAACGGATCGAAGTCAACTGCTTTATATGTGGTCTTTGTGCTGAGCAATGGATAGATGTTACGGGAAAAAGCAGGCAGGTCCTTTGCGGAAACATAACGTGGCTTGGCAAAGGACGCAAGAGAAGAGAAAAGAGCTGAGATCACGGGTGTATCTTTCTTGAGAATGTGACATGTATTTGTTGTTTCATCAATGGCATAAATACAGGCATCGGAAATGATGGTGCGTGGTCCATGCAGTTCAACAAGTATGCCATCAGCACATTTGGTTATCGAAGTGCTGAGTTCTGGAAAGTCATGGGAAAAATGAAGTGGAACATAGTTTTTCTCAAAAGAGAAAGAACAGGATAATGGCAAGGCGGCTTCCATAAAGGCATCGAGATATCTGCCTTTGATGGTCAATGTGCGGGAAGGTGGGGTGACAGTGCTGTAATTGGTGATGCCTTTGCTGTAATAGTCAAGCAGTGCACGGTCTTTTACAGCATCTTTTTCCAGGGAGACAGACAATAAAAATACGACCATAGGGCGGCACTTCTTTTCAAAAGCAGAAAGGGTATGGACAAAGGTCAGGTTTTTACTATAGGACTTGAGTTCTTCATCCTCAATGCTTTTGGCAAAAGCGGTGATGTTTTTCAAGACATAACTGTGTCCTTCCCCATCAGAGATGCGGAAAGAAACAGTCAGTGCATTTTTGTCATCTTCACAAAAAGAAAGCATTGGCAGAAGGGTGATTCTGCCCTCATGGTCTTCTTCTCTGGCAAGGTGTACATCATGCAGGAATGTCGCAATGGCAGGATCACTTTTCTCTGGGATATTCAAAACAGGTTGTATTTTTCCACCCAGTACTTCGTTCTTGAAAAGAATGGCAAGCACACAGATGTGGGCACATCTGCCAATGTAGCGTATTCTGCTGCAATGACAATCAGAATGGACAATTCTGCCATCTTCTTCATTGACTGTAATGGAAGCACTGCTTGTGTCTCTATCCGCAAAGGAAACAGAAAGGGAATATTGTTTATGGATGGGGTCATAGCTGACAGTGAGTTCATGATACATCTTTTCGCGGATGATTCTTTCTGCAGAAAGAATTTCATCACGGCTGAACGATTTTTCCAATGTGTTGACAGATGCCATAGTGCCTCCTTATTCGTATCTTACTATTTTAACGCAGATTTTGATTCTTGTTGTTATAATGATGTCCGGAGGATTCATAAATTTGATGGTCATGTTTCTTTTGGGCTGGGTGGTATTCTGCAGCATCCTGGCATTCATTTTGTATGGTCTAGATAAGCATAAAGCAAGACGAAACCAATGGCGTATACCCGAGAAAGTACTGCTTGGCATTGCATTTGTGGGTGGTGCTTTTGGGGCGTTAGCAGGCATGCGCGTGTTTCACCATAAGACAAAACATGTACAATTTGTCATTGGTGTTCCGGTTGCCTGTGTGCTTTGGGTTGTGATTCTTTCGTATGTTCTGTTTAATTGGTTATAATGAAGTAAGCAGGTAAGTGATATGAATGTATTTGATATTATTGGTCCGGTTATGGTAGGACCATCCAGTTCTCATACGGCTGGTGCAGCAAGGATAGGTCTTGCGGCACAACGTATGCTTGGTGAAAAAGTAGTGGATGCGAAAATCTTTTTTCATGGTTCTTTTGCGGCAACCGGTGTTGGTCATGGTACGGACAGGGCACTTGTGGCAGGACTATTGGGGATGGCATGTGATGATGCGCGTCTTCCAGATGCTTTTGTGATCGCAAAGAAAAAAGGTTTGCACTACACGTTTGAAACAATTGATCTTGGTGAAGATGCTCATCCCAATTCCGTAAAGCTCGAGCTTGTTGGGGAAAGTGGCAGAACACTTGAAGTGGTAGCGGCTTCCATTGGTGGTGGACGGATTGAAATCCATGAAACAGATGGTCTGAAGACCGTATTCTCAGGTGACTATCCGACATTGATTGTGGAAAATGATGACCATCCAGGTGTAGTCGCAAAACTTCTCTATATTCTTGCGGAAAAGAATATCAATATTGCGACTGTTCAGCTCGACCGTGATTCCAGAGGGGGACACGCGGTAACAGTCATTGAGTGTGACCAGGAAATAGATGAAATGATTGTGAAGCGGCTTGGTGTTGTGGAAGGTATTCTCAAGGTGACAAGCTTCAGTATGGAGGACAAGTAAATGTACGGATCACTCGAAAAGATTGTTGAAGAGACAAAGAAGACAGGTCTTCCATTCTGGAAGGTAATACAAAAAGAAGATTGTCATGAGGAAGACCTCAGTGAAGAACAGGCATTTCTCAAAATGATGACAATGTATGAACAGATGAAGGAATCTGCCATCATCAATGAAAAGCATATGTATTCTGCTTCCTGCCTTGTTGGTGGGGAGGCAAAGAAACTGCGCATAAGAATGGATGAAGGAAAGATGATCTCCGGTTCCTTCATTTCCAAAGTGATGGAAAAAGCACTTGCTGTTGCGGCAAATAATGCATGCATGCACAGAATTGTGGCAGCTCCAACCGCTGGTTCCTGTGGTGTGCTTCCGGCAGTTCTATTGACGTATCAGGAAGAAAAGCATTGCAGTGATGAAAAGATGACCGAAGCACTCTATGTTGCGGCAGGAATTGGTGGTGTCATTGGGACCAGGGCTTCCTTGTCTGGGGCAGAAGGTGGTTGTCAGGCAGAAATTGGTTCTGCCAGTGCTATGGCGGCAGGTGTCCTTGCGTATCTGGATGGGGGCAGTGAAGAAGAAATCATCCATGCGGCAGCCCTTGCATTGAAAGGACTGTTAGGTCTTGCCTGTGACCCGGTGGCAGGGCTTGTGGAAGTGCCTTGTGTGAAACGGAATGTTATTGGCAGTGTCAATGCGGTCACAAGTGCAGACATGGCACTTGCCGGTATTGTTTCCCGTATTCCACCAGATGAAGTCATCGATGCGATGCGCACTATTGGGGCCCATATGCCATTGGAAGTGCGTGAGACAGGTATTGGAGGTCTTGCCGGGACAAAGCGTGGACAGGAAATAGCAGAAGAATTGAAGACAAAAAAAGCGGCAGATTAGTCGCTTTTTTTAACATCCTTCCATAGTTCATCATGGTCTTTGTATTTGCGGTACTTCTTTGTAATGGTCAATACATAACGTGCAGACCCGGCAACATATACAGCCACTGCCGCAAGTGCCACAAAGATGGCAATGCCATCCCCAAACAGGACTAACAATAAACCGAGCAGACATACCGCAATACCACATGTTAACCACAACATGCCGACTTCTTTGTTATAAGCCTTCAGATCGTTTACTTCAAATGGAGCACGGGCTGAGCCAAAGCCATAGGCAATGTCCTTTTTGGAGTGCAGGATATAGAAGCCAAGAAACAGACTGACAAGACCCGTCAGTTCTACAAGAATTGCTGCATAGGATAATTCTGTCATAGTTCACCTCATGGTGGTTATTATAACGCATGAGAGTTTTGTGGTAAAATCATCGTCATGAAAGAAAGATGGACAGGGGCGCTTCTGACGGCTTTTGGTGGTATGTGCTGGGGTATCAGCGGATCCGTTGGACAATACTTATTTACATATGAAGGTATGGACAGCAGGTGGCTTGTGCCGGTAAGACTTGGGCTTGCCGGAATTGTGCTGCTTGTGTATTGTGCAATGCGCTATGGAAAGATGACATACCAGCCATGGACGAACAAAAAGGACGCATTGGATCTTTTGATCTATGGTCTGCTCGGTGTGAGCTGCTGCCAGTTTTTCTACTTCCTCACGATTCAGAATTCCAATGCCGGTACGGCGACAATACTGCAGAATGTTTCTCCGGTATTGATCCTTGCGACAGAATGCTATATTGCAAAGAGAATTCCAGTCAGACGTGAAATTATAAGTGTCATTCTTGCCTTGATTGGCATATGGCTCATCGCAACACATGGAACGGGAAATCTTGAAGTCTCAGGTGTTGCTTTGATCAGTGGAATTCTATCTGCTGTCTGTGTGACCATCTATAACTGTTATCCAAAAACCCTTTTACAAAAATATCCGATCACCCTGTTACAAGGGTGGGCATTCCTTTTGGGAGGGATTGTCTTTGCTTTTGTATTTGATGTCTTTCATATGCACTATGTACCAACACTTACCGGCTGGCTTGGTATAGCCTTTGTGGTACTGGTTGGCAATGTGCTCGCTTTCACCTCCTATATGCGTGGCGTAAAGATGATTGGCGCAGAAAAGGGAATTCTCTATAGTTTTTTTGAACCACTCACAGCGGCGATCATTACAGTTCTGTTTATGCATACACCATTTACCTTTGCGGACTTTATTGGTTTTGTATGTATTTTTGGTATGTTGTTGATAATATCAGGAAAAGAAAAAAAGCCGCTTTGATCAGCGGCCAGTCAGTATATTCGCAAGTAATTCACCGGCATAATCCCGGCCAAGCGTCTCCGCGTTGAGGCAAAGGTCATAGGTTGCCTTGTCACCCCATGTGGTATCACTTTTTGCATGGTGGGTATTATAGCGGATGTTGTCTTCTTCCTGTATGCGGGCGAGGAATTCTTCATCACTGTGACAGTCACTGTTTGCCGGGGAAAGTTTTGCCCGCTCAATCTTTGTTTTGTTATCTGTAGCGTAGTTAAGTACGGTAAATACTGAATAACCACGCTTTTCAATATCTTCTTTGATTGCTCTATCATGGATAAGACATGGTCCTTTGGCAAGTGCCATATCAATGGCTTTGTCAAATGCGTCATTGAGTTTCTGGTAACCATCCACTGCCAGGATTTCTTCCTTGGAAAGATGCCTGTTCCGTAACTGGTTTTCTACTTTAGCCATGAATTCAACATTCACTTCCTTGTCATTTAACAAGTCGAGCAGGATAACGGCATCATAGTATGTGTAACCTGCTTTTTCACATGCCTTTGCGCCGATCATTCTGCCCATGGAACAATACTCACTGTCGAGCAATACACAATACGGTTTTTCAAACTGATGATGGAATGCGGCTACACCGGTGGTGTCAGCCATTGTACGGATATCTTCTGCCATAATTGAATCCTCCTGATTATATTGTGTTGTTCAAAGGTGAAGAATGCAAATGAAATGCTTATTCTACCCCATCAAGATGTGCATCCAGCACACCTGGCAGTTCTTCCAGAGCTTCGATGACTCCGCTTACCGGACCGCTGAAAGCAGAAATATCCAGGGATAACAGGACATTTGCACGACGGGCAACGGGCATTGCCTGAGAGATGGTCAATACGCTGATGGAATATGTGCTGAGAGTACTGAGTACGGAGGAAAGTGCACCACTTTCATCTTTTAACAGGAGGGAGACAATCGCAATGCGGTCATCTTTTCCACCGCTCCAGGCAAAGACATAGTCTTTGTATTTATAATACGTATTGCGGGAAATGCCGGTTTTCTGGGTTGCTTCTGTGATGGTAGAAACCTCATGGCGTTCCAGAAGATTACGGGCTTCAATGACCTTCTCGAGATAATCGGGAAGTATTTTCTTATGTACAATCAGATAATCACTACTCATTCTTTTACCTCTGCTATGCCTTCTGTTGGATTAACGTGACGTACCTGCCATCCCATTGCGGCTATTTTCTTTTCTGTATCCATAGAAATGGAATGTTCAGTGATGGAAAGGCATGTACTGCCAGAACCACTGATGAGAAATATGCCACGCACATCATTTGTGACAAGCTCTTTTATGGTGTCAAACCCATGAATCAATGTCTTGCGATATGGCTCATGAATGGAATCAATGCCTGCTTTTTCTAATAGCTCTGTGTTTCCACTGCCAAGTGCCTGTACAAGCAATATGGCATGGGCTGTATTCTTCACCGCGATGTTTCTTGGATAGCTGTCTGGTAATATTCGCCGTGCTTCTTCTGTGCTGACTTCAAAAGGAGGAATATACACGGTGTAATGGAAGTTATCGGAAAGGGGAAGTTGTACAGTTGTTTCTTCCATTGAGGCACATAGTCCACCATAGACAGCAGGTGCAGCATTATCCGGATGACCTTCCATTTCGCGTGCGATGGCAAAGACGATGTCTTTATCTATTGGCATGTTGTTAAGAACAAATGCGGAAGCAGCTCCACCCACAATCAATGCGGCGGATGAGCCAAGACCTCTGGAGACAGGTATATCACACTGGAAGTCTGCTTCAATATGCATGTCCTTTTTGAGCATGTCACATGTCTCATGGAAGGCTTTGAGAAACAGGTTGTCACTGTTGTTGTAACGGGGATCTGTCCCATGCAGGATGTCATGGTCGCTCTGTTCTATGGTAAATGTATCATAGATGTTTAATGCCAGCCCAAGACAGTCAAATCCTGGCCCGACATTTGCGGAAGTGGCAGGAACTTTAATCTTTTTCATGCGCAATTTCCTCTAATCTCTTTTTGATACGTGCTATGCCATCTTCTTTGTTTATGACTTCTGTAAAGCGTACTTCTTTTTCCTGCAGGGAAGAAAGATTGACAGGGATAGATGTGTTACTCAATGAAGACAGTGCATGCATTGCTTCATATTCATCTTCGATGTCTTTGCCTGTGATGGCATTGTATACACTTCTGGAGAATTTATAAGGAGAAGCGGTAGAAAGAACAACAGATGGAGCAGCATCTCCTGTTTCTTTCTGGTATTGCTGCAATGATGCTAGACCTACAGCAGTATGTGGATCAATGACTGTATGGTCAATCTGGAATGTATCATGGATGGTCTTTGCGCATGTTTCTTCATCACACCAGTAACCAATGAAGTCCTTCTGAATCGTGGAAAGCAG
This sequence comes from uncultured Erysipelotrichaceae bacterium, assembly GCA_949289855.1. Taxonomy (GTDB): domain Bacteria; phylum Bacillota_I; class Bacilli_A; order Erysipelotrichales; family Erysipelotrichaceae; genus Bulleidia. Next base: position 15,307 of record CASEPS010000014.1, on the reverse strand, counting down.
ATCTTTTGGGATTGTGAACTGACCAGTTGTGTTGAGGTCATGCATCAGGGTGTTGATGAGTTCTGTGTCATAACCAGAGGCAATGCAAAGCATGCGTTCCAGGTTGCTGGACACAAGGATGTCCATGGAAGGAGACATGGTCTTATAGAATTCCCGGTTTGCATTGTATGTACCGGTTTTTAGGAAGTCTGCCAGAACGTTATTGCGGTTGGAAGCACAAATCAGTTTTCCAATTGGAAGTCCTGCCTTTTTGGCAAGCCAGCCGGCAAGGATGTTGCCAAAGTTCCCAGTAGGTACGGCAAAGTTGACCGGTTCACCATAGTGGATTGTTCCATCTTCGATCAGTTTTGCATAGGCAGAACAATAGTAGACAACTTGTGGGATGAGTCTTCCGGCATTGATGGAATTTGCGGAAGAGATGGAAACACCTTCTATGCCGTTTAAGAGATCTTTGTCATTGGAGGCTTCTTTGACCATTCTCTGACAGTCATCGAAGTTGCCATTTACAGCAATGACCGCCACATTGTCACCAGTTGTTGTGATCATTTGTTGTTTCTGTACAGCGGACACACCAATTTGTGGATAGAAGACAGTGATGGCAGTACCTTTGACATCCGCAAAACCAGAAAGGGCAGCCTTGCCTGTATCCCCAGATGTGGCGGTGAGAATGGCAATAGTGTCATGGTCATCTTCCATTTCTTTTGCCTTGAGTAAAAGGTGTGGCAGGATGGTCAGGGCAAGGTCTTTGAAGGCACTTGTCGGTCCATGCCATAGTTCCAAAAGATGACAGCCATCCAGTTTCTTTACCGGAACGATGGACGGATCATCAAACTTGTTGTCATAGGCACCTTTGATGCAGGCAAGCAGGTCTTCTTCGCTATAGTCATCAAGAAAGTTTCTGAGTATTGCCAGGGCAATTTCCCAGTATGACTTATGCAGGATGAGGTCAGCATCAATGAATGGTTCAATATGATCTGGTGTATATAGTCCACCATCGTTGGCCAGTCCGCTGATGATGGCATTATGACTCAATGTACGGTTGTTTTTGTCTCTTGTACTGATGTAATGCGGCATAAAATCCTCCCTTGTATTCACTTCCCGAACATGATACACTGTCCACGTTACAAAAACAAGTGTGTTTGAAATAAATACAGGAGGCGGTATGAAACAAATCAATGTTGGACTGCTTGGACATGGTGTTGTCGGCAGTGGAGTGACAGATATTATCGATGGAATAGAAGGTGTGCATGTAAAGACGTTTCTTGTCAAAGACAAGGCGGAGTCAGATGATCCGCGTTGTACAACGGATGTGAATGAGATTCTCAATGATCCGGAAATAGATGTTGTTGCGGAGTGTATGGGTGGCATAGAACCAGCATGTTCGTATGTTCTGCAGGCAATTGAAAATGGTAAGCACGCGGTCACATCGAACAAGAAAATGCTTGCTTCCTGTGCAGAGAAGCTGTTCACGCTGGCAAAGGAAAAGCATGTGCGTGTCGGTTTTGAAGCAACTTGTGGTGGTGGCATACCATGGATGGATAACGTTGCCCGCATCAGAAGGATTGATGCAATACGTTCTTTCCAGGGTATTTTCAATGGTACAACAAACTATATTCTTTCCCGTATGACGAAGGAACATACTTCTTTTGAGGCAATGTTACAGGAGGCACAGAACCTTGGTTATGCAGAGCGTGATCCCAAGGATGATATTGATGGCTATGATGTGCGTTATAAGGTGATGTTATCCGCACTTGCCTGTTTTGATGCCCTGGTTGATGAGGAAGACATCATCATGCATGGCATACGCACGATCAATGAAGAGGATATTGCCAGTGCTGCAGCGATGGACAGAGTATGCAAACTTGTCGGCAGTGCCACAAGACAAACAGATTCCATCAGTGCTATGGTCATGCCTGTGTTTTTGGAAAAGGATGATCCGCTTTCGGCAGTGGCATTGAACTACAATATGTTAACGTGTGTTTCCGATACATTAGGCACTGCTTCTTTCTATGGTCAGGGGGCAGGCAGTCTGCCTACTGCGCATGCGGTTGTCCAGGATATTCTCGATATTGTTTATGGTAATCCGGAAGTGGAAAGAGACATGAAAGCATGTCATATCGATAACCAGCGATATACTTCCCGGTATTATATCCGCACGAAGAAACCAGTTGTCTTTTCTTCCATTGCGGATCGTACGCTTTCAGGAAACAGTTTTCTGACAAAGCCTGTTTCTCTTGTGGAAGTGGAACAGTTCATCCGCACAGCAGAAGATGAAAGCCTGTTTGTGGCAGAGGTGAAAGACAATGATTAAGGTTGTGAAGTTTGGTGGGTCAAGTGTCGCTTCTGCTGAGCAGTTTGCAAAGGTAAAAAAGATCATTGAAGCAGATGATGACCGCAAGTTTATCATCACTTCGGCTTGTGGAAGAATCAATAAGGAAGACTACAAGGTAACAGATCTGCTGTACCTGATTGAAGCCCATATCCGCTATGGTGTTTCCTATGACCAGTTGTTTCAACTGGTAAAAGACAAATATTATTCCATTGCAAAGGCACTTGGTTTAAAGACTGATCTGGATAAAGAATTTGTGTCTATTGAAAAGCTGATTGAACGTCATGAGACAACAGACTATCTTGTCAGCCGTGGTGAATATCTTGCCGCAAAGCTTTTGGCGGAGTACCTTGAGGCACAGTTTGTGGACGCGAGAGATGTGATTGCTTTCCGGTATGATGGTTCCATTGATATGGAGCGTACAGAAGAACTATTAAAGGATAGATGTGAAAAGGGAAGAAGAATTGTTATTCCTGGTTTCTATGGCGCATTGCCTAATGGGGCAATCCGGGTGATGTCACGTGGAGGTTCGGATATTACCGGTTCCATTGTGGCAAGTGTTGTCAATGCGGATGTATATGAAAACTGGACGGATGTATCTGGTTTTATGGTAGCGGATCCACGGATTATTGAAAAACCATTGCGCATACCATGTATCACGTATGCGGAACTTCGTGAAATGTCCTACATGGGTGCCAATGTCCTGCATGATGATGCGGTATTCCCGGTAAGAAAAAAGAACATTCCAATCAATATCCGCAATACAAATGATCCGGATAATCCAGGCACGATGATCACCGATGATTGTGAGGGATTTGATAAGAAATACCCGCCACATGCCATTACTGGTGTAACAGGCAGAAGAAACTTTACGATTATCACCCTCATCAAGGCGCATAGTTCTACGGAAGTAGGATTTTTAAGAAAAATATTGTCCATCTTTGAAAAGTACAATGTTTCGATTGAACAGGTGCCGATCAGTGTAGATACATTTTCGGTGATTGTGGAAAGCAGTTATGTTTCCGCATGTCTCTATGACATTGTCGGGGATCTGAAGAAGGAATTAGTACCGGATGAATTGCGGATTGAGGATCATATTTCATTGATTGCCATGGTTGGCAGAGAAATGCGCAACCGTCCGGGTATGTCTGGTGCCCTTCTTTCAGAGTGTGGCCGCAATCATATCAATATCCGTACCATTTCCCAGAGTTCTCATGAGCTTTCGGTTATCATCGGTGTCAACGATGCGGACTTTGAAAGAGCCATACAGGCAATTTACGATACATTCATTATGGAGGAGAAAAAGACAAGATGACACGTGTTGGAATACTTGGCGCAACTGGTGCTGTAGGCAGACAAATGCTCGAGTGTCTTGAAGAAAGACACTATGCAAAAGAAGATATCCGGTTGTTTGCTTCAGAGAGGTCTGTTGGCAAGACCATTCCGTATGGTAATGATGAACTCGTTTGTGAAAAGATAGAGGACGGCTGCTTTGATGGTCTTGATTTTGTGCTTGGAGCAGTTTCCAATGCTTTGTCGAAGGAATATGCACCTATGATCAAAAAGACTGGGGCAGTGTATATCGATAATTCGAGTGCTTTCCGCCTTGAGGAAGATGTGCCGCTAGTTGTACCGGAGATCAATGGTGAAGATGCTTTGCATCATAAAGGCATCATTGCCAATCCGAATTGTTCGACCATCATAGCGATGATGGCATTAGCACCGATTCATGCCCTTTCTCCGATCCAGACGATTGTCGCTTCTACATATCAGGCAGTCAGTGGTGCCGGTATTGCCGGGATTGCGACGCTTTCGGAAGAAGTAGAAGCGGTGAGAAGCAGTAAGCCTGTCAATCCTTCTGTGTTTCCTGCCCAGATTGCCTATAACTGCATTGCCTCAATTGGCAGTATGAATGAAAATGGTTATACAACAGAAGAAATGAAGATGCAGAATGAAGGCAGAAGAATATTGCACAATGATGATCTTCTGGTGTCCTGTACATGTGTGCGGGTGCCGGTTTTCCGTTCCCATTCCATTTCTCTGTCTGTTGTCACGAAGGATAAGCTGGACCTGCAGGATGTAAGAAATGCGATTTCTGGATTTGCGGGTGATGTGCTTGTGGAGGACCATGTGCCTACACCACTTGAGACAAGCAACCAGGATGATGTCTATGTAGGCAGAATACGCAAGGATCTCATACATGAAAATGGTATTTCCCTGTGGTGTTGTGGAGACCAGATCAGAAAAGGTGCCGCAAGTAATGCGGTAGAAATTATGGATTATATGTTAAGACACGCCTGATGTGGTATGATAATGAAAAGATAAAAGAAGAGGTAAATGATATGTTTCGTAAAACTGTATTTGGCGTTCTCGCCGTTGCGGCAGCTGCTGCCGCAGTAGTCGCTGTGCGTTATGTTGCTAACAAGAGAAAGGATGCACAGGAAGAAGGTCTCGATGAAGGTGACGAAGTCCGTTTCATCGAAATCAATGAAGAGGAAGAAGACGAAGAATCTGACGATGATCCTGATGGGCGAAAGCCCAGTGAAGTACATGTAGATTCCATCCACCTCGATGAAGAGGAAACAGAGGATGATGTTGCGGATTTGCAACAGGACAAAGCAGATGAGGATGAAGATGTATTGGAAGTTTCCAGCCTTTATCCGTATCTTTCCACTTCATTCATTGCGCAGACGTTGTCCCGCAATGAGGAATTCAACACAAATTTCCCGGAAGACACACTTGTTTCAGTATTGCATACATGTCAGTTTGATGACATGCGCAGTTTGTTGAACTTTGAGGCTATCATGGCTGATGCCGGATATATTTCCCAGCATGATGATAATCTCGAGGTACGCAGTGCCAAGCGTTTCTTCTCGGAAGAGGGGGCAATTATCAGTGATATTCTGAATGTTGCCAACCAGGCTGCTGCACTTGATGGCAGATATATTGACTGCGAATTAAATTGAAAGGGCTTCCTTCATGGAAGCTTTTTTTCTTCCTTGATTCTTTGTGCTATAATGTCGCAGTAAAAACGAGGGATAGAATGAAAAAAGCGGTATTTATTGATTACATGGGGACGCTGATGCGCTATGAGGGTTCAGATCTCAAGGAACTGATTGACTGCTTTGCGGAAAACTCCATCCTGAAGAATGCACAGGAAGTAGACAGCTGGTGGTCGAATGAGAGAATCAGACAGGAAGAAATGTATTCCGGTGATGATTTCCGCAATGAAGACGAGATCTGTATGAATATTCTTGAAAAGGCAGAACGCGAACTGAATCTCAAGGCAGATCTGGAACATCTGCACAAATTGAACCAGAGTCACTGGATGTATGGCAACTTCTATTCAGATGCAGCTCCATTCCTGGAGAGAGCAACACTGCCGGTGTATATCCTTTCCAACTTTGGTGGACGATATGTGCGTGTAGCACTCAAAAGAAAGTCATTGCATGTCAATGCCATTTATTCTTCTGAAGAAGCAAAGGTACATAAACCTCGTAAAGAGTTTTATGAATATGCATTACAGCAGGCAGGACTGACGGGTGAAGAAACCATTCTTATTGCAAGCCGTCCTGAAGACCTTGCTGGTGCTGCGGAATGTGGCATATCCGGTATTCTTGTGGATAGAACGGGTATGTATCCAAAGGGGAACTATTATAAGGTACGCAACCTGGAAGAAGCCTCAAGATTTTTCAGATAACCGGTATAATACCGGTTTTTTTTGTGCAATCTGTGCACATACAGATGATTTCCCTGATGCTATGATTAAGACAGAAAATTGTATTGGGAGATCATTATGGGATTATCTGAAAGCAAAGAAAAGAAGGCGGCCCGTTTCTATGCACTATCATTGCAACATGATAGAAATGAACTGGAATACCTGCAGAAGGCGATTGCCCTTGGCAGTAATCCTGCCAAAGAGGGCCTTGCAAAGTACTTCTTCAGGTACTATCCAAAAGACAAACAAATCCAGCAACAGGCAAAAGTACTGATGGAAGAGGCAGAAAGAGCAGGGGTAAACATCGACCACGCAACATTTGCACAGATTTGTGAAAAATGTGGAGACATATCCAAAGCAGATGAACAGTGGGAGAAGGCGATGCATGGCTCATTGTCTGCTGAGGCACAATTAGCATGTGGTAACTTTCTGATGAACTGGCATGGAAAAGAAAAGGATAAATTGCTCATTGCGGAAGAAATGCTATGCAAGGCACATGATGCTGGCATCAGGGTGAATTTTCGAAAGGTTGCACAACTCTATGAAGCAATTGAACTCTATCCACGGGCGTTTGCCATGTATCATAAGGCGGCAAAGCAAGGCTCTGCGGATTGTCAGTACAAAACAGGTCTTTACTACCTGCAGGGAAAGGGTGTACAAGCAGATACTGTGCAGGCTGTCTATTGGATAAAAGAGGCAGCGGATAATACAGATTGGGATGCGGAATGCCTGCTTGCAAAGATGTATATACAGGGCATAGGTGTGGATAAACAGGTTGATGAAGGCATTGCAATGTTGGGAAAACTTGCCGGGTACAAATTTTTACCTGCGATTGAATATCTTGCGGAATACCTGTATACAACAGGAACTGATGACGAAAAGGCAGAGAACTATGCGCGCATTGGTAAAAACAGTGACAGTAAGAGGTGCGAACTGATCAATGCCTTGTTGAATCTCTATGAGCGGGTGGAAGACAGCAACTACTATTCCGGTCTTGAGACTTTGCAGGAAATGACAGAAGCAGGCGATGAGCTGGCTGTCTATGAATGGGAAAAGTGGGAAAAGTACCACAAAGAGACAACGGTTGATCTGTTTGAAAAAGGATTGGCAGAGGATAATGAGGAGCTCATTCGTGAAGCCGCAAAGCATCGTTATCCAGAAGCCGCAAAATATCTGTTAAAGAAGCTGCGGGAAAAGACTGAACAGAATCCGAGATATTTTACCATAGGGGATGCCCGTCATGCAGTAAGGTGGTTCTATATTTGTGTTGATGAAAAGTCTGCGCTGCCAATAGATGATTTCTTGGCTCTGGAGCATGATATAGGTCGTATGGCATTGGGACTGGTTGAACGAAAGAACTATGATGAAGCGCTGGAACTTGTGGATAACAAATATTTGAAAAATGATTTTCTTTGTCTCTATTCGAAAGCAGTGGCATATGGACATACACATGTTTCCTGGGAACTGGCACTGGATTATTTTTTGGATGCATTTCGTCATCCAGAGGCGAATACAGAAGAAAAATCAAGTTATAAAGCCAACCTCACCTTCTATTGGCAATTATCCTTTCTGAGTATGGGAGAAACATGGTTGAAAAGTGACAAGGCAACATATTACATGCAGGAAGTAAAGAAGGCGAAAAAATGACTTTTTCCATAACGTATTTCATGCATTGGAATGATGAAATACGTGCATTCTTTTGACTTTACGCTATAATTCTTCTGTTATGTCAATATTGAATGTGAAAAAACTGAATTTCTCTTATGAGGAAGGTGTACCGGTAATACAGGATGTAAGCTTTTCTGTAGAAGAAGGCACATATACAACCATTATCGGTCATAACGGTTCTGGTAAGTCTACCATCGCAAGACTGATTGCCGGATTATTGGAAAAGGAGTCTGGTGAGATTGTCATTGATGGTCTCGAACTCAACATGAAGAATCTCAATGCCATCCGTAACCGTGTTGGTATTGTCTTTCAGAATCCTGATAACCAGTTTATTGGTTCAACTGTGCGGGATGATATTGCTTTTGGTCTGGAGAACCATTGTGTACCCCAGAATGAGATGGATGATATCATCAATACTTATGCTGCAAAGGTTGGTATGACAAAGTATCTCGACCATGAACCAACAAAGCTTTCTGGTGGTCAGAAACAAAGAGTTGCCATTGCGGGTGTTTTGGCAATGAAACCAAAGATTCTTATCTTTGATGAAGCAACAAGTATGCTTGACCCTCAGGGCAAGGAAGAAATCAAACGGGTGATTCATGAATTGCATGAAGATGCCCATATGACAATTCTTTCCATCACCCATGATATTGATGAGGTAGCTGGAAGTGATTATGTCATTGCGATGAATGCAGGTAAGGTGGCTATGACAGGTACACCGGATGTTATCTTTTCTGATGAAGAAAAGCTGAAGGAAATCCAATTGGATATTCCTTTTGCCATCAGACTGGAAAAGGCTCTGGCAAGACGTGGTGTGAAAACAGACAGGGCACTTACCATAGAAGGGCTGGTGAACAGTTTATGCCGATAAGATTTGAACATGTAAGCCATACATACAGCCCGGATACACCAATGTCCTATACCGCACTGCATGATCTTGACCTGGAACTATCAGAAGGAAAGATGACAGCCATCATCGGACAGACGGGTTCTGGTAAAAGTACACTTGTTCAGCATCTCAATGCACTGTTGTTGCCAACAGGTGGAACGGTGTATGTACTGGATCGTGAAATCCATAGTGACGCAAAGCCAAAAGGTCTCAAGTCATTAAGAGGAGATGTGGGTCTTGTTTTCCAGTTTCCGGAATACCAGTTGTTTGAAGAAACCGTGATTAAGGATGTCATGTTTGGTCCAAAGAACTTTGGTGTCTCTGAAGAAGAAGCACGGAAGAAAGCAGAGCAGGCTTTAAAACTCACTGGTTTTGACCAGTCATTATTTGAAAGAAGTCCATTAGAGCTTTCTGGTGGACAGAAAAGAAGAGTTGCGATTGCCGGGATACTGGCAATGGATCCAAAGGTGCTTGTACTGGATGAACCTACAGCAGGTTTAGACCCACAGGGTACAGTGCAGATGATGAATCTCTTTGTCCAGCTCAACCATATGGGCAAGACGGTATTGCTTGTTACACATGACATGGAACAGGTATTTGCACATTGTGATGAGGTGGCAGTTATTTCACAAGGTAAGTGTTTATTGCATACGAGTGTGAAAGCATTCTTCAATGATGGAAGTCTTTGCGAACAGATGCATATTCTTCCACCAGCTTTGATCCGTATGCGTGATGCATTGCGCAAGAAGGGTTTTGTCATTTCAGATGATGTGTTGGATATAGAAGGACTGGCAGATTGTATTGCCAAACAGGTGAAGCAGAATGGCTAGTATTACACTTGGCAGATATATGCCCTATGACTCAGTGATTCATCGCATGGATCCCCGTGCAAAGATCCTGGCAATGTTAATCCTGCTGATTTCCATCTTTTTCCCATCTGGCTGGATTGGTTATGGTGTTACCTTCCTTGTGGTAACCGTTGTTATATTGCTGGGAAAGCTTTCCTTTAAATATGTATGGTTGTCCATGAAACCGATGTTATTGATGATGGTCTTTCTGCTCATCGTCAATTCCTTTGTGCTTACAGATGGCATTAAACTCTTTGGTATTGGTGGCTGGGGATTATATACCGGTGCTATCATCCAGACAGCGTATATTGCGTTCAGATTGTTATTGATGGTGATGATCACCACTTGTCTTACCGCAACAACCAAACCTCTGGATATGACACTGGGTATTGAAGATCTGCTTTCTCCATTCAAGGTCATTCATGTGCCTGCACATGAAATTGCGATGTTAATATCGATTGCTTTACGCTTTATTCCGGACCTCATCGATGAGACGGAACGTATTATCAAAGCACAGGAAAGCCGTGGTGTTGACTTGAAGGAAGGGAAGCTGAAAGAGAAGATCATGGCTGTTCTTTCATTGATTGTGCCACTATTTGTGTCAGCTTTCCAAAGGGCAGAAGACCTCGCAAATGCGATGGAAGCACGTGGTTATGCGCCTGGTGAAAAGCGTACCCGCTACAAAGTACTGCATCTTGCAACAAGGGATTATCTCCTTGTTGGTGGTGCACTTGTTCTCTTTGGTGTGATTCTCTTCATATCCTATGGCCTATGATCCGCTATAAATGTACCGTGAGCTATCTTGGCAAAAACTATGCAGGGTGGCAGACACAGAAGAATGGCAATTCCATCCAGGAATTGATTGAAAAGAATATTGAACGGATTACCGGTGTTAGAACACCCATTACCGCTTCTGGCAGAACAGATGCGGGTGTTTCTGCCCGTGGACAGGTGTTTCACTTTGATAGTGAAAAGGATATGGATGGCAGAAAATGGGTCAGTGCTATCAATGTCTTTCTGCCGGATGATATTCATGTTCTCAAGGTGGAAAAGGTACCATGGCGGTTTCATGCAAGACATTGTGTCAGGTGGAAGAAATATACATACCGGGTCAATGATGGGCCATATGATGTGTTTACAAAGGATATTGCATACCAGTGTGCGATTCCCCTGGATGATGCAAAGATGCACGAAGCAGCACAATATCTCATTGGAAAACATGACTTTTCTGCTTTGAATTCCAGTCCGCTTTCAGAATATCCAGACCAGGTAAGAACAGTGGAAAGTATCGAAATTGTGCGTCATGGTCATATGATTGAAATGACATTTCAGGCAAAGGGGTTCCTTCGCTATATGGTACGGATGATGAGTGCTGCCATTATTGAAGCAGGTAAGGGAAAGATTCAGCCGACAGATGTCAAAGAATTGCTGGAGTCTTGTGACAAGTCCCACAGCAAGCGTAATGCGCCAGCATGTGGTCTTACACTGGAAGAAGTAAATTACTATGATGTGATGGCTATGAGTGAAGAAGCTATCATCCGGGAATATATTCTGAAAGATGAAACAGACAACCTGCCCGAAAAGGAAGAACATATCCGTAACAGGGTGTTTCCGATGCAGTGGATTGTGACCACAAGGCGTAATAATACAGTGCTTGGTGAAGCAGTGTTTGATGAAACAGGTATCCATATTCATGTAAACAAAGAAGAAGATATCCCTATAGTAGAAACATTGTATGAGGATATACATGTCTGGTTAAGTGAGAATGGATATGATCCTGAAACACGAATAACAGCAGATAGCGAAATAAGGTAATAATCAGAACTTTAGTAGTTATAGACCATGAAGAGCAACGAGAAATCCGGTATTTATCGGAGAAATCGTTGCTTTTAGTCTGCCGTGGTTATGTAGATAAACGACAGTTTTTCTTGTTCATAGCTTTTTTGATTAGCTCACTAACGAAAATAACAGACACTGTCTGTCAAATTGTAATGGTCCTGGTTCGGGTGAATTGGTTCCTGGGATATGGTGCATATGAATAAGTGTAATCATCATTGAGATAGATGAAAAAATGAATTATCCTTTGACGAAAAGACATTGGATGGTGATATTTTTGCGTGGTTTAGTGAGAGTGGATATGTTCTTGAAACACCAGTTACTGTTGACAATGCAAAATTGCGTTAAAAACAGGAAAAAACATTTGACTAACAGAGGGGTTATCAATAGAATTGTACATGGCAACTCATGCCAAATGTAGCCCCGGAAACTACATATGGAGGATGAATTATGCGTCAGACAACGATGGCGAAGCCAAACGAAGTCAAGCGTCAGTGGTATGTTGTTGATGCTACTGACTGCATCCTGGGTCGTCTTGCATCCCAGGTTGCTACAGTATTAAAAGGCAAGCACAAGCCGATTTACACACCAAATGTTGACTGCGGTGATTATGTAATCGTCGTGAATGCAGACAAGGTCCGCATTACTGGTGACCAGGATTTCAAGAAGTTCTACTTCTCTCATTCCCAGTACCCAGGTGGACTCCGTGTCAGAAGCACGAAGGTTATGCGCGAGCAGTACACAGTTGAGTGGGTTGAAAAGGCAATCAAGGGTATGCTCCCACACAACAAGCTCGGTGATGAAATGCGTCGTCACGTATTCGTTTACGAGGGTGCAGAGCATCCACATGCAGCTCAGAAGCCTGTTGAGCTGAAGGTTAAATAAGGAGGATAAGGACAATGCCAGGTAAGAAGAAGGTTACTTACATCGGAACAGGACGCCGTAAGCATTCCGTTGCCCGTGTCTTTATGACTCCGGGTACAGGCGTGATCACAGTTAATGGACGTACACTTGAGGAGTATCTCCCACAGGCAACTCTGCGTATGGAAGTCAATGCACCTCTTGTACTTACAGAAACAAAGGGTCAGTTCGACATTAAGATCAATGTTGCAGGTGGTGGCTATGCAGGCCAGGCCGGAGCAATCCGCCATGGTATCTCCAGAGCTCTGCTTGAAGCAAGCGCTGATTACAGACCAGTTCTCAAGAAGGCTGGATTCCTCACACGTGATTCCCGTATGAAGGAACGTAAGAAGTATGGTCTTAAGGGTGCTAGACGTGCACCACAGTTCAGTAAGCGTTAATCGTTTGTTACTGGAAACAAAGAAGTATCTGGGTTATCTCAGATGCTTTTTTTGTGTTACTATTCACCGATATAACAGGTAGGATATCTGTGTAGTGTTCGTTTGAACCATCTGCTTTTGAAACATTTTTCATATATTTCTCATTTTGTTTGAAGTTTTTGTGTTTCACATATTTGGTGGAAAACTTTTGGATTTCCGATTGTTTTCCACATTTTGCTTTTCCCGCTTTTATGATGTCCTTTGTTTATGCGGTTTTCTTGTATTACTTTTTTCCTTGCGTGAAATGTGTTTTCTGTTTTAGTCCTGTATGTGAAAAACAGGATTGTATATAACAACCCTGTCAGATGTCAGATGACTTCACCGTTAGTTTCAATGATTTTCTTATACCAGTCAAAGCTGTTTTTCTAGTATCTAGTGAAGTCACCAGTTCCATCATCGTTCTTGTCTACATAGATGAAACCATAGCGTTTCCGGTATTCACCCGTTGTGAAAGAGACAACATCAATGCAGCCCCAAGGTGTGTAACCCATCAGGTCTACACCATCTTCTTCCATAGCAATCTTCATCTGTTCGATATGTTCTTTCAGATAGTTGATGCGGTCAATGTCATGTACCGTTCCATCTTCCAATACATCAATAGCTCCAAAACCATTTTCGACAATGAACAGTGGTATTTCATATCTTTCTGTTAACTGTTCAAGAACGATACGAAGTCCCTTTGGATCAATGGGCCATCCCCATTCGGTTGCCTTAAGGTATGGATTTATGACAAAGTGCGTATTCATGGCATTTTGTGATGTGTGGATGTCAATGTTTGTATTTTCCGCAACCGTCATGGACATGTAATAGGAAAAAACGAGGTAGTCACACTTTCCTTTGGCAATGACTTACAGGTCATCGTCTTGAATGCCAATGTCATACCTTTTCTTTCAAACATTTTCAAGGTATATGAAGGATAATGCCCTCTGCACTGTACATCCGAGAAGAAGACCCGTTCATGTGAGGTTTCAAGTGTACACTGTACATCATCCGGATTGCTTGTCAAAGCATAGACAGGTTCCATGGCAATCATGCAGCCGATTGTGTTTTCCGAGTCAATTTCATGTCCGCGTACGACAGCTTTGGCAGATGCCACAAACTGGTTGTGGGCACAGCGGTACATGGCAAGTTCCGGGTTTTCCTGTTTGGAATACAAGGCACCGGAATTCGTCCAGCCAAAGATATCATTGTGTTGACACTACACACGACTGAAGTCGTGGGATTCTTGCTTCTTCGACCACTGCATTGCCTCAAGAGTTTTAGACAATATGTAAAAGCCCTCCATTAACTTGCGTGTCCGAGGATCATCCCACATATTGGTTATTGGAAAAACAATAAGAATGGGGGAAGTTGCCTCATTCAAGAAAGGAAGGCTCTTACATGATAGCATACGTTGGAATTGATGCACATACTACAAACTACACTCTCTCTACCTGTTTCGAAGCATTGGAAGCTCCTGTGAATACGAATACGTATTCCCCTTCTATTGCCAATATTGTGAAGTATTGCAATGCAGTCAAGAAGCAGCATGGAAATGACACAAAGATCATTGTTGGCTATTAGGCTGGAAGTCTGGGTTTTGAGTTAAAGCGCAAGCTAGAAAAGAATGGATTAAACACAAAGATCCTCGCTCCTTCTTCTATTGCTGGAACCCAATTGAACAGACGCCGTAAGAAGACTGACAAGAGGGATGCACAGGCTATTGCCAGAGCATTGAAGAATCATGAATACAGTGAAGTTTATATTCCTGATGAAGAGGATGAATCAGTACGTGATTACATCCGTATGATGCAGGATCATAAGAAACAGCGCAGAGTGATTAAACAGCAGATTGTTGCTTTCACAACAAGGCATGGATACAGATTCACTGACGGTAAGAATTACTGGACAAAGAAGCATATGAAGTGGCTTAAGGAGCTGCCTCTTGAAGGGATGAACAAGGAAACGCTTGACGATTATCTGCTTTCTTATGAAACAATTACTGACCGTCTCGAGCTGATGAATAAGCGCATTGAAGAGATCGCTGAAACAGATAAATACCGTGAGGCGGTTCATAAACTGATCTGTTTCAAATCAGTGAAAGTACTGACTGCCCTGGCTGTGATAGTGGAAATTGGCGACTTCACCAGATTTGTCAAAGCAAAGAACTTTGCGGCATTCCTGGGGCTTGTAGTAGGCGAACTCAGCAGCAGTGATGATCAGAATCAGCTTGGAATAACCAAACAGGGAAACAATTTTCTAAGAAAGCTTCTGGTTGAATGTGCCCAATCATTCTCACGTGCTACTTCCGGGAAAAGCAAAGACCTGAAGAAGCGACAGGAAGGAAACACCCCAGAAATCATTGCCTATGCGGATAAAGCAAATGAACGCCTTCGTAAAAGATATACGAGACTAGTGCTGCATAATATGAAGAATACCAACAAGGCAGTTGTGGCAGTTGCACGGGAGCTTGCATGCTTTATATGGGGAATGATGACAGGTAATATTCACACTGCACTAGCATGACATGAATAATCAAATATAAAAAGAGAACATCGTATGAATTTGAAATAAGACAAGACGGCATACTATCTGATATGGAATTTAACACATAACAGGCAAGAAATCCCCCACCTCTATAGGTGGTGGGATGAATTGCTCCGGACCCGGTATTTCATATATCAAATGTAAAATTATTGA
>CASEPS010000013.1 GCA_949289855.1 uncultured Erysipelotrichaceae bacterium | reverse complement strand
GAAATACTGCAAAGAGCACGGCATAAAGATGCAGGGTCTGAGGCATTCAAAAGATCCTGAAAAGCAGAAGGAAGAGTATAAAGAGATTGGCGAAAGAAACATTGTAGAAGGCAAGTTCGGCAATGGGAAAAGAGCGTTGGGACTCGGAAGGATCATGGCAAAGCTGGAGGAAACGACAGAGAACATGATAACCATGGATATGTTCATATTGAACATGGAGACTTACCTGAGAAGGAAGTTTTCGTGTGCACCAAAAGCAAACAGGAGGATTTTCGCACAAATTCTATATACTATTAAAGATGTAATAAGTATATACAAATCTACCTGGGAGTGCTCATTTGCCAGCCTGGCTTAATTATTCAGCAAACCCTATTTAGTTGATACGCTATCATTATCAATACGTTCTCTATTTGACGCTTACAGTATCAGCTTGATTTAGTCACATTTTTGGGGTTAGAAAGTACATCAGACAGCTGAACAATATGAAGTGTCGTCGTACAATAAGAAAGATATGAAAAAGAAGAGAATTGTACTTTGTGTCATCGGTGTAATAGTTTTGGCTGTCCTGCTCGGTGGTGTTGGTATATACAGACATTATTATGGTCTACTTGGCAAAGAGGTTGGCAAGGGCAGTGGAACAGTTGAGGTGGAAGAAGAACCAGAAGCTAGTGAATCACCTGAGGAGATGAAACAAAGGCTTGAAGAGGAAGTTGAGCGGAATCTTGAGGCAATGCAGGGACAGGCAACTTTGGATGCACATGTGATTAACATTCTCTGCATTGGTGTGGATTCAAGAAACGATGACCTTGAAGGAAGGTCAGATGCGATGATTCTTTTTACGATCAATACCGATGAAAAGAAGATGGTCATGACTTCTTTGATGAGAGACTGCTATGTTTCTATTCCTGGTTATGGCAATAACAGATTGAATGCGGCATATGCCTATGGTGGTGCAGAACTCTTGTATCAGACTATCCAGGCAAACTTTGGCATCGCGGTGGATAAATGTATTGTGGTGAATTTCCAGTTTGTGGCAAAGATGGTAGATGCTTTGCATGGTGTGGATTTGACGCTTTCCAAAGATGAAGTGGAAGTCATGAATGACTATGTGCGCAGTATGAATGGCACCATCTTTGATGCCGAGAAGGAAGATGGTGTTGTGCCAGTACCAGAGACAGATACTGTTGATTTGCATTTGAGTGGCAAACAGGCACTTGGCTACAGCCGTAACCGCTATACTGGCACAGACTACAACCGTACAGAGAGACAGCGCAAAGTGATCACACAGTGTCTTGAGAAATTGAAACGATGCAGTTTGTTTGAAATACATGCACTGGCGGAAGAACTGCTGCCAGAGATCGGTACAGATCTTTCAGAAGGGGATATTGCAAAGCTGTTATTGATTATGGCAGACATGAAGAGCTATGAACTGAACCAGTTCACGATGCCTTCTCCTGGCACGTCCTATGACCTTACTGTCAATGGGATGATGGTACTCGGTGTGGATTATGGCGCGAATCTTTCTTTATGGAATATAATGGTTTATGGAGAGTGAAAAGGACTGCAGTGCAGTCCTTTGTTATGCTTTCTTTGTGCTGAAATACAGTATTCCAAATGATAGCAGCAATGGAAATGCTGCACTCAGGAAGATGGGGAAGGTAAAGTGGAACAGTGCTGGGATGGCAATACCCATCATAACGACCATAAGGACATGGTAGATGACGACAATAGATTGTCCTTTGCGTATGGTCTTTCCCATGGTTGTGGAGTTTTCTATTGCCTGGTAGAAATCTTCCAGGGAGTCTCGTGTCAGTAATATACCACAGCCATCTCTTGCAATGTCTGTACCACAATCAGAAGCGATACAGATGTCGGCAACATCTTCAAAGTGTTCGGGATGGGTGTTACTGATATAGGCAACTAATAATCCTTCCTGTTTCATAGCTGTCATTTTATTACGTAGTGCTGCATCGTCCGGGTTGTAGAGCACTTCATCTGCAGGGAGTTGTTCTTTGAGCCATGCGGCTTCATTTTCTTCTCCTCTAGTGATAACAATGGTTGTGATTTCCTTTTCACGTAAGGCTTTGAGAGTGTGTACAGCACCTTCAAGTACAGGTTTTCTTGTGGCGACAGCACCTATGATTCTTCCGTTTTCTGCAAATAACATGACCTGTTTGCCGTCTTTGCGAAGGTTTGTGATGGTTTCGTGCCACGCCGCAAGGGTTATACCATCTTTGGCAAGGTGTTCTGGTGTGCCATATGTACATCTTCCTACGCTGTTATAGATGCTTCTGCCACGCCTGTTGAGGGAAATGAAGTCACCCTTGTCTACGTCACTAACCTTTTTTGTTCTGAGATAGCGGATGACAGCTTTGGAAAATGGCTGTCGGCTTTTGGAAAGCAGCGCATAAATAATATATTCAAGATGTGATGAAGGTACACCATCGGATGGAATGAAGTCGGTGACCATCAGGTTTCCTGAAGTGATTGTTCCACATTCTTCTATGATGACTGCATCCAGCATGCTTAAAGAAGAAAGGGCACGGATGTCTTTGAAAAGAATATGGTGATCAGCAGAGTCCATGGCTGTATGGATGACTGGTTCTGAACTTGCCAGGGAGAAGGCTGTTGTGCATTGTGAAGCACAAACAGAAAGTGCTGCGGCGATTGCCATCATCGGTTCACCTTCTGCGAAATACCATCCGACAAAGGTGATCAGCGCAGCCAGGCACATATAGGGGAATAACATAGTGCCGAACCCGTTTAATGGAGTCGCATAGCGATGGCTTCGGGCTGTGTCTTCAGCCATAAGGCGTAAGCGCATCATGGCAGTTGTGGCACCAGTCTGTTCTACCCGCATGGTCAATGCCCCTTCCAGAACGATGCTGTTTGCATAAAGATGAGCATTTTCCCTCTTCTCAACAGGTGTTTTCTTGCCGGAAAGCCGTGATTCATCAATGCGGGCAAAGCCTTTGATAACGATGCCATCTGCAGGCACTACATTGCCAGGTCTTAAAACAATCAGTTCATCTTTTTTGAGAGAGGAAAGATGTACCATGTCTTCGTGATGGTCGGTATAGACTCTTGCATAAGTTGGCAGTTTTTCTTTCTTTTCAATGATGCGTGCATTCTTGCGGTCATGTTCTTTTATGCGCTTTGTGAGCAGTTCATGCAAAATGGAAGTGCCAGAAGCAGCCAGGAAGAACGGTGCTGCATGTTCTTTCAACAAGAGGGCAAGGATGCCAGAGAGCCACGAAAGGATGATGGTGATGGCAGACATCGTATCATCGTTTGTGCGTTTGGTGTGATGCAGGGAAATACCACGCAACAACATATCTTTTGAAAGAAATAAAATAATGGTGGCACAGAGAAAACCAATCCAGTCTGTGAAATGCAGAAAAGCTGAAAGGAGAATGACGAAAAAAAGAAAGATGCGTGTCATTTCAATGCGCTCAAGGATAGGGTGTGTGGGAAGATCGATGACTTCGGTTTCCTCACTTTGCACAAATGCGGTATAGCCACAGGCAGATACGGTATGAATGATGGTACGGATATCTGTTTTTTCATCATCATATGTTACCTGCATGGTGCGGGAATACAAAGAAACGTCTGTTTCTATAACACCATCGATGGCAGAAACAGCTCTTTCTATCGTGTCCTTGCTTGAACGGTAGGCAAGGGAAGATATTGCAAATACTGTCGTTGTTAACAACCTGAATCACTCCTGTATGACAATATTAACGATTTTTTCCGCAGGAAACAATATGGAGCACAATGATATGTCACAAACTTTTTCATGGGTATAATAGATGCGAGGTGAATTAATGATGAATACAAGTGAAAAAATAGCTGAACTCAGGAAACTGATGGCTGAAAGAAACATTGATGTTTACTATGTACCAAATGCGGATGATCATCTGTCGGATGAATATACAGCTGATTACTACAAAAGCAAGTCATGGCTGTCTGGTTTTTCTGGAGACTCCGGTTTTGTGGTTGTGACAAAGGATTTTGCGGGTCTTTGGACAGATGGCAGATACTTTACCCAGGCCGAAGATGAACTTGCCGGCAGTGAAGTAGAACTGATGCGCATGGGACAGGCAGGCGTACCGACTGTTCGTGAGTTTCTGGTTGAACATACACCAGAAAATGGCATTCTCGGGTTTGATGGAAGAATGGTCAGTGCATCTGAGACATTGTTTCTGCAGAAAGCATTGCAAAAGAAACATGCAACGATGCATATCAGTGAAGACCTTGTTGGTATGATCTGGGAAGACAGACCATCTTTGCCAAAAGAGAAGATCTTTGTGCTGGATGAGGCGTGTACTGGTGAAAGTGTTGCGGAACGTATTGCAAAAGTGCGTGAGAAGATGCAGGAAAAGGAAGCAGATGTGCTTGTGCTCAATGCTTTGGAGGATCCATGCTGGGTGCTGAATGTGCGTGGCAATGATATTCCCTGCACACCAGTACCATATGCCTTTGCATTGTTGCGTGAAAGTGAAGTGCGTTACTACATTGACATGGATAAGGTTGATGAGGAAGTGAAACAGTACTTTGCGGATAATGGTGTGCTTGTTTGTGCATATGATGCTGTTTATGAAGACATTGCAAGTCTGGAAAACAAGACTGTATGGGCGGATCTTTCCAAGATGAACACAAAGATGTATGACATGCTGGGAAAGGGAAATAATCGTGTGCACAATGAGGCATCACCGGTTGCCATGATGCGTGCCATCAAAAATGAAGTAGAACGAAAGAATACGCTCAATGCCCATATCAAAGATGGGGTTGCCATGGTGCGCTTTATCCGCTGGGTAAAGGAAAACGTTGGCAATGGTGATATGACAGAGCTTTCGGCTGCAGATAAGCTATATGCATTGCGCCAAATGGGTGAAGGTTATATTGAACCGAGTTTTGAAACCATTTCTGCATACCAGGAAAATGCTGCAATGATGCACTACACGGCAACAGAAGAAAAGTATTCTCTGGTAAAGGCAAGGGGTTTCCTGCTTGTGGACAGCGGTGGTACATACCTCGATGGTACAACAGATATCACTCGTACTATTTCGCTTGGTGGTTTGACAGAAGAAGAAAAGAAGTATTATACACTTGTGCTGAAGGGACATCTTGATCTTGCCCATGCAAGATTCCTCTATGGTACAACCGGCAACAACCTCGATATTCTTGCCCGTGCACCACTCTGGAACCTCCATATTGACTACCAGTGTGGTACTGGTCATGGTGTTGGTCATGTGCTTTCGGTCCATGAAGGTCCGCATGGTGTGAGATGGGGTGTCAGAGGAAACCTCATTCCATTAGAAGAAGGTATGATTGTGACCGATGAACCAGGTATTTATCTGCCGCATGAGCTTGGTATCCGCATTGAAAATGAATTGCTTGTAGAAAAGGAAGAAGAGAATTTCTATGGACAGTGGATGCATTTTGCCAACCTCACATTCTGCCCATATGATCTTGATGCCATTGATGTACAGTATCTGAGTGATGAGAATATTGCTGAGATCAACACATATCACGAAACGGTTTATGAGACACTTGCGCCTTATCTTGATGAAGGTGACAAGGCATGGCTGAAGAATGCCACAAGGGAGATTGAACGATGAAACTTGTCTCATGGAATGTGAATGGCCTGCGTGCCTGCATGAACAAAGGGTTTAAGGACTTCTTTGATTGTGCGGATGCGGATATTTTTGCCATTCAGGAAACAAAAATGCAGGAAGATCAATTGAGTGATGCCATGCGGTTTGATGGCTATCATCTCTACATGAACAGTGCTGAAAGAAAAGGCTATTCTGGTACGCTTGTCTATGCAAAGGAAGAACCATTACAAGTGATATATGACATTGATGGGGATGAGACAAAGGAAGGACGGGTTATCACATTGGAATATCCTGATTTCTACTTTGTATGTGCCTATGTACCAAATTCCAAGGATGGGCTTGCAAGACTGCCTTATCGCATGGAATGGGAAGGTTATCTCAAGGCACATCTGTTGAAGCTCAATGAGACAAAGCCGGTTATCTATACAGGTGACCTCAATGTTGCCCATGAGGAAATTGATATCAAAAATCCACAGGCAAATCGCAAAAATGCCGGTTTCAGTGATGAAGAGCGCGCAAAGATGACAGAACTGCTCAATGCCGGCTTTACGGATACGTTCCGCATGCTGTATCCGGAAATAGTGAAGTATTCCTGGTGGAGTTACCGGTTTAAGGCAAGGGAAAGAAATGCCGGGTGGCGTATTGACTACTTCCTTGTTTCCAACAGGATAAAAGAAAATGTCAAAGATGCCATGATTTATGATGAAGTCATGGGGTCTGACCATTGTCCTGTCGGGCTTGAAATTGAGTTTTAAGGAAAATATGCATATAATTGTGGCATAGTATCAAATGATTCCGGAGGAATATTGATGAATACGATAGTAAAAGAAAAACTTGCGGGTTACCGCGAAGAACTGGTCAACAGACTGGGAGAACTTGTGGCTGTCAATTCCCAGATGGGAGCAGCAGAAGAAGATGCACCATTTGGCAAAGGCCCAAAAGAAGTTCTCCTCAAGGCATTGAAGATGCTTGACGACGATGGCTTCAGAACTGTAAACCTGGACAATTACATCGGTTATGGTGAAATTGGTGAAGGTGAAAAACTTGTTGGTATTGTCGGACATCTCGATGTTGTGCCGGCTGCGAAGGAAGATGGCTGGGATACCGATCCATTTGTGATGACAGAGAAAGATGGTGTTCTCTATGGCCGTGGTGTTTCTGATGACAAGGGTGCAGTTGTGGCTTCCATGATGGCTTTGAAGGCTATCAAAGAAGCAGGTATTCCTTTACAGAAGAGATTCCGCCTCATCATGGGAACAAACGAAGAATCTGGTTCTCTCTGCCTTGCGCATTATGTGGAAAAAGAAGGCGGACTGGATTATGGCTTTACACCAGATGGTGAGTTCCCGCTTGTCTATGGTGAAAAGGGCATGATTTCTGCGAAGTATGTGTGTGACAAGAGCGGTATTGTGGACATTGAAGGTGGTACGGTTTCCAATGTTGTCTGCAAGACATGTACTGTTGTGGTAAAGAAATGTTCATTCTCCAACAAGATACTCGAGGATTATTTCAACAACAACTCCCTTGACTACAGCATTGAACCAGATGGCGACAATGTGCGGATTACCGTAGATGGTGTAGCCGCCCATGCCAGTACACCAGATCTTGGCCGCAATGCGATTTCCTATCTTATGGAAGGCCTTCGCCTGGCAGGTTTCCAGGATCCGTTTGTTTCCTTCTATTGTGAACACTTTGGCCTTGAAACAAATGGTAAGTCAGCAGGTGTTTATTGCAGTGATGAATATGGTGAACTGACATTGAATACAGGTGTTGTAAAGATGAAGGATGGTGTGATTGAAGGAACAATCGATATCCGTTATCCGGTCACATACAATGCCAAGCAGGTTGTGAAACAGTGGAGTGATCATCTGAAGGATGAAAATGGTGAAATTATCATCAACCATACAACAGAACCGCTGTTCTATCCGGTTGATTCTCCACTCATTACAACATTGATGGAAGCTTACCAGGAAGAAACAGGTGATATGGAAAGCAAGCCACTTGTCATTGGTGGTGGTACATATGCCAAGGGCATCAGTAATACCGTTGCGTTTGGCTGTGCTTTCCCGGGAAATGATTATTGCATTCATAATGTCAATGAATGGGTCAGAATTGATGAACTGATGAAGCAGGCTGAGATTTATGCAGCCGCAATTCTCAAGTTCAATGAACTCTGATTGTGAACATCTTCTGCAATATTTGCAGGAGATGTTTTTTTTTCGTAGTGTTAGAATAAAAGAAATAGAAAGCAAGGAAAATAACAATGAAAAAAGCAGCGATTCTTTACGATTTCGATAAGACACTGTCTCCAAGGGATATGGAGGAATATAGTCTTATACCAGACCTTGGGTATCATAATCCAAGGGATTTCTGGGATGAGGTGACAGAGCTGTCAGTACGCAATAACATGGACAGTATTTCTGCTTATCTCTATATGTTGCAGAAGAAGTATGAAGATAATGGAACACCACTGACACTGGATGCTTTTTCACCACTGGGACGGGATGTGGAACTGTTTCCGGGCGTGGAGTCCTGGTTCCGCAGAATCAATGCCTATGGAAGAAAGGCAGGTTTTTTCATCGAACACTACATCATTTCTTCGGGCATGAGTGAGGTCATTGAAGCTGTTCCCATTGCCAGGGAATTTTCCCGCATTTATGCCTGCCGCTATTATTATGATGAACAGGGACATGCCAAATGGCCGGCAAGAATTGTCAATTACACGACAAAGACACAATACATCTTCCGCATAAACAAAGGCGTGCTTGATGAAAGTGATGATGCGTCGGTCAATGAATTTGTGCCAGAGACAAAACGTCCCATTCCTTTTGAACGCATGATTTATATTGCGGATGGCTTCACAGATGTGCCATGTATGAAACTGGTGAAGACATATGGAGGCAAGTCCATTGCGGTCTATAACCAGAGCGATGCTGTGGCGAACCAGCTGATCAAGGATGGCAGGGCAAACTTTGTTGCCAAAGCAGATTACCGGGAAGAATCAGATCTTGAGAAGCTTGTCTGTATGATCATTGACCATATGAAGGCAGATGAACTGTTACGGGAAAGAGAGGAACGTACGCATGGCTGAAGAAAACAAAACAAATGCGGAAAGGTTTCTGGATGCGTATGCGACTATTGAACATGAGCTTGGGGCATTGGCAAAAGAAACGAAGTATGTGCCATTTTCCCAATTGTTGTACAAATGTGCACAACGCAGCTGGGTGGTTTCCAAAAACCAGCAGGAACTCAGAGAATATCATGAATTGCGCAATGCCATCGTCCATTTAAGAGACAGTAAGAATGAAATTATTGCAGAGCCTACCAATAGGGTGACCGAAGATATTGAGCGGATTGCTTCACTGCTCTCTGTGGATGACAACATCCTTTCTGTTGCCAGTTCACCAGTCAAAACAGTACGGCCTACTGACAGTATCCGTGGAGCATATGCGGTGATGAAACATCTTGGCTCAAGCAAGATTCCCGTCTATGACAATGGACGGTTCCGTGGTATGGTGACAATCGAAAATGTATGTGGCTGGGCATTTGATGGCATGGATGAATCCATGCATGTCTATGACATCATGAAAGAAGCTAAAAACGAACGTGTCATCTTTCTTTCCAAGGATGATACGGTCATTGAAGCAACAAAGTCATTCGAACAGGCAATGAATCATGGTTATGTTCTTTTATCTGTCATCATTACAGAACATGGTTCACGCAATGAGAAACCATTGGGTATCATTACCATCAAGGACCTGCCAAAGATTGTAAACGCACTAGTATAGGGAGGAATAATTCATGAAAACATGGTATGCCGGTACATATACCGGAAATGGCAGTGAAGGTATTTATCGTTTCACATTGGAAAATAAAGAAGCAGGTGAACCAGAACTGCTCTGCAAGATCAAAAATCCAAAGTATATTACATTTCATCAGGACATGATTGCAACGGTGTGTGACTTTGAACATGGTGCAGGGGCAGCCCTGATTTCCAAAGATGGAGAAATTCTTGACACCATTACTTATGAACAGCGCACATCGTGCTACATTGGCAGTGATGGAGAATATCTCTATTCCGCTAATTTCCATGAAGGTACATTCACCGTTCTCAAAGTGGAAGATAATCATCTTTCCCTCAAAGAAACGGTACATATCCAGGATGGTGGAGGCTGTCACCAGGTACTTGTGTATAAGGACAGACTCCTTGTGCCATGTCTTTTCCTGGATCGTATCATGATGTATGAAAGAGAAACATTGAAGCCGCTTGGTTCCATCCGTTTCAATACAGGCACCGGACCAAGACATGGTGTGTTCTCCCATGATGAAAAGTACCTCTATCTTGTGTCAGAACTTTCCAATGAACTGTTTGTGATTTCTACAGATACATGGGAAATCCTTTCCCAGCAGCCAGTGCTGACTAGTGGGGAACTGCATGTAAGAGGTGGCGCAGCGATCCGTCTTTCAGAAGATGGGAAATACCTGTATGCTTCAACAAGAGGCAAAGATGTACTTTCTGTATTCCATGTGGATGGAGACAAGGTAAAGCTGACAGATAATATTCCATGTGGAGGCAAACATCCAAGAGACTTCAACATTGATGAAAACTACCTGTTATGTGCCAACCGCTTCAGCAATGAAATCTCTGTCTTTCCATTAAATGAAGGAGAGATAGAGCAGGAACTATTGCGCATCCCAGTAACAGAAGCAGTTTCACTGATTGGAGAATGAGACAATCCGGCAAGTGCCGGATTTTTTAGTATATTCTATGCCCGGTTTTGTGTTGTTCAAAAATTACGGCACCCAGGTAATCAGCATTCTGGGCTTTGTCAGTCTGATTATTGAATTGGGGAAACAGTATTTACCCAATTTCTTTTTGCGACGTTTCTGTTGTGGAGAATGTGAAATACAGGTAGTTGGTTCACTGTCAGGACGTTTTTTTGTAAAAACAGACAATTTTGTGTTTTGTGTGAGGAATTTTGATTTTCGAGGGAATAAGACTAGTAGAAAGAAGGTGATACTACGATGTCTCAAACAAATGAGAAACGCTGGAGTGATGTCCATAAAGATCTTGTTCAAGACATGACGCTGATGGATGACAAGCTCATGCATGAAGTCTTCAATGATCGCAAATGTGTTGAAGCAGTCCTGCGGGAGATCTTTGATGATTCGTCCCTCGAAATCACCCATTCCTGGACACAGGAAAAACTGGATAACTTCTTTGGCAAAGGCACACAGATGGATGTCCTTGCCCAGGGCAGGCCTCTTGTTTTCTATAACATAGAACCACAGGAAAATCTATACGAGGCAAGACCTGAGCGGGCACGCTATTATGGTTCCATCATTGACACAAAGATTTTGGAAAGTGGGAAGTCTTATGCAAGACTTCCACCAGTGTACGTTATCTTCATCACGAATGGAGATATGTTCAGAAAAGGCAAGCCGGTATATATTATTCCGAGAACGGTTTATTCGGACAGTAGACTTTTTGTGGGTGGTTCGTATAGTATGTACTTGAACTGCAGGATGATAAAACAAGGCTTGGCAGGTTGATGCACGATTCACTACAGCGGATCCACAAAAGATCTACAACGAAGTACTGCGAAAAAGAATTGCAGATCTGAAGAAGATCGGAAAGGATGGTAAAAGCAAAATGAGTAAGAAATTGGAAAAGATCATTAAAGAAGAAAGCAATGAAAGAGTAGAAGCAAATAATAGAGAAATTGCAAGAAGCTTACATGCGGATGGAATTGATGAAGAGCGTATTGCCAGATATACCAAAACATCTGTTGAACAGGTGAAGGCATGGCTTCGCTGAGTCTGGCGTTTAGTCGGCTCCGGTATTGTCACATTCTTCGTATTCCGAAAGGATGGTAAAAGTAAAATGAATAAGAAATTGGAAAAGATCATTAAAGCAGAGCGGCAAGAAGAAAGAGAAATTGCCAGAAAGGCAGCAGAATCCAGAGATAAGGAGCTGGCGAGAAGCTTGCATGCGGATGGAATTGATGATGAGCATATTGCCAGATATACTAGATCAACCGTTGAACAGGTGAAGGCGTGGCTTCGCTGATGAATCATTACCAGATAGTGACAGGGTATTCCTGTCACTATTATGTGTTTGGAATAGAAAAAACCGCATGTTGCGGTTTAGTGGAGTCAACGGGGATCGAACCCGCGACCTCCTGATTGCGAACCAGGCGCTCTCCCAGCTGAGCTATGACCCCGTACGGTAATTGTAGCACCGTACATGTGTGACGTTAAGTGGTATTAGTCAAGGTGGAATGTGAGAGCAGCTCTGCCTTTGTGGTATTGGAAGTCAAGAATAGCACCATTGATCATAATCATACAGGGAATGGTATGTCCTACATCTGCTTCGCATACCCATGGAATACCAGCAAGTGCTTTTGAAGCTGCTTCTTCATAGGTCATGCCTGTTTCACTGCCTGGAAAGCAGACTCTTCCAATGATGACAGCTTTTGTATGGTCAAACCATCCGGCATAGCGGAACTGGGTGAGGGTGCGGTAGAAGTTTTCTGCACTCATGGAGAAGTTGTCAAAATAGAAAATCTGTCCATCTTCTTTATACCTTTCCACAAAGGCTTTTGTGCCATCATATGGTGTGCCGATGAGGTCTTTGAGTACATCAATACATCCACCAATACATCTTGCGGATACATGGATGTCATCAATGGGGGAATGCCATATGTCGGTTGTGTCATACGCAGGTGTTTCGACCATAAATTTGGCTTTTGTCATACACATGGGGAAGCTTTCTTCTTTGAAGTTTCCTTGTATAAAGTTGAGGGCAT
Source organism: uncultured Erysipelotrichaceae bacterium (assembly GCA_949289855.1). GTDB lineage: Bacteria > Bacillota_I > Bacilli_A > Erysipelotrichales > Erysipelotrichaceae > Bulleidia. The sequence continues at coordinate 29,695 of CASEPS010000013.1, read as the reverse complement.
TGCGGATGTAATCCCACTTTGTGCCCATGTCAAAGCTGCCGGCATTCATGCCATACATAGTCGCAACATCATAAACTGTTGTGTATGGGTAGAGAACACCCGTTGGGTCAGAGGCACCCATCATCCATTTGGGGTGTTGTTTCATGGTTTCAAAGTCCGCATAAGGAATCATTTCATTGAGAAAGTCTCCGCCTGCTGCTGCCATGACCATGTTTACTTCTTCATCTGTAAACAGGGAAGTGAGTTCTTCACCACGTGTTTTTGCATCTGCTGAACGGGTAAGTGGTGTGCGTACAGATTTTGTTTCTTTAGTTTTAAAGCCTTCTTCATGAAGAATATTGAGAGATTTGTCAAAGTCCTCGAGTTTTTCACCAACACCTGCACTTGGTGCAGCAATACCGATGGTGTCTCCTTTTTGCAAAATTGTTGGATAAATCATATGTTGTATCTCCTTCTTGTCTGTATATTAGCAGATTGTAATTACAAATTGTGAACAATGATTCACTTCCAACTATGCCACTGCATGGTAAAATACTGCCATGAGACACAACAGATTAGTAAAAACAGGACTATCCCTGGCATTGCTTTCTTCACTTGTTGGCTGTGAGAAACAGCCTTCTGCTGTGGATGAAGCAATTCAGGATGGCACATATACAGCAACTGCCGATGGCTATAGTGGACAGGTAACAGTTGAAACTGTCATATCTTCTGGTGCGATTTCTTCGGTGAAGATTGTGGATGAAAGTGAACCGATGACGATTTCTGATGCAGCATTGAAAGATGTTCCTGCAAGAATTTTGGAGCGGCAATCCGTAAATGTGGATGGTTCCACAGGTGCTACGGTCACAAGTGATGCGGTAAAGAATGCTGTGCGTGACTGTCTGAACCAGGCAGGGGCAGATATGACCTATTGGGAAAAAGATGTCACTGGGCAGAATGCGGATGCGGTTGAATCACTTTCCACAGATGTGGTTGTCATCGGCGGTGGTATTGCCGGAATTGCCGCAACCCTGCGCTTACAGCAGTTGGGTGTATCGGTTGTACTTCTGGAAAAAGGAGAAGAAGTTGGTGCATCTTTGCAATACATTGATGGAATGCAGATTGTGACAGGCAGTTCTCTTAATCCGGATGGAGATATAAATGTATTGGAAGAAGACCTCAATGCCATTGGCAACAATGAAGCAGATGAAGTGCTGCAGGATGTATTGATTGATGGTATTGCGGAAACAATAGACTGGGAGATTTCTGACCTTGGCGTAAACTTTTCCGAAACACTGGCGTCTGATGATGACTATTCCCGGTTGTCACTTGCTGTGATGGGAGATGGTGCAGATTCTTTACAGCTCTTGTTCAAAAAAGAACTGGATGTATCTGGTGCCAATGTAATAACAGATACCATGGCATATGAACTGATGCGGGAAGAGGACCAGTACACTGGTGTAAAAGCCAAGGGAGCAGATGGCACTGTATATGAGATCAATGCAGAAAATATCATCATTGCGACAGGTGGTTATGGAAACAGTGTGTCCATGCTGCCGGATAGTTTGTATTATGGACCAGAAGGCAACACGGGTGATATCTATGTGATGGCTGGTGATGCTTCTTTTGCGACAAGTTCTGTTACAGAGAAAGAAACACTGTGGCCAACCGTAAAGGTGAAAGACCATTATGCCCTGGATGCGACAGATGCTTTGATAGAAGCAGTTGATGATGGGGCGATCGTCGTCAATGGAGAAGGTCGCCGCTTTGCGGATGAAACAGACATGGATGATCTTGCTGAGGCGATAGGTGATGGTGTACATGCATATGTCATCATGGATGGCAGCACATATGAAACATTCCGGGATATGCTTTTGGAAAATGTGAGTGAAGACCTGAAAAAACAGTTGAATGATGAAGAAAATGGCATAGACGTGTCAATGCGTGCGGAAACACTGGAAGAAGCTGCAGAACTGGCCGGACTTGATGCAGCAGAAATCAATGAGACACTTACTCAATATGAAGCAGATTGTGCAGCAGGTGTGGATGAAGCATATGGCAGGGATCCTGAGACACTGCAGGCACCTGATGAAACAGAAGGTTATGCAATCGTACCATTACAGGAAGCTGTATGGATGACACTTGGTGGATTGATGGCTGATGAAAGCCTCCATGTCCTTCGACAGGATGGTACTCCAGTGGAAAATCTTTATGTGATTGGTGGAGCTGCTGGCAATGTGTTTGGAACAGATATGCCGGCAGGTGGAGGAACAACATGGGCATTTGTGTCTGCCAAACATGTGGCAGATGGTATTGGTGCTGCAGCAAAGGCACTGGAAAGTGCTGTTCCCGAACAATGAAAACCGCATTGATTACAGGTGGCTCTGAAGGTATCGGCTTTGCGATGGCAGAGTGGTATGCAAAACGTGGCTATGCCATCATCCTTGCCGCAAGAAACAAAACAAAACTGTTGTGTGCCGCAAAGGCATTACAGAAATATAAAGTCCCCATTACGGCAGTATCCGTTGATCTTTCCAGGCGTCAACAGGTTTATGAACTTGTTGAAAGATGTGGTGATGTGGATGTAGTGATCGCCAATGCAGGAAGTGGAGGTACAGGAGAAGCGTTGTCACGCAGCATGCAGGATGATGAGAACATGGTTGCACTTAACTGCATCAGTGTGATGAACCTTTTGAAGTTATATGGAAGAAAGATGCAGGCAAGAGGTCAGGGCACACTTGTGACCGTTGCTTCGACTGGTGCTTTTCAGCCAGGTCCCTATATTGCCTGCTATTATGCGACAAAGGCATTTGTGCTTTCCTATACAAGAGCACTTGCTGAGGAATTAAAAGGTACTGGTGTACATGTATGCTGCATTTGTCCAGGTCCTGTGAAAACTGCCTTTTATGAGAAATATGGTGGGAATATGCCATTTATAGCACAAAGTAGTGAACAGGTCGCAAAGTGTCTTGAACATGTAGAAAACAAGTCTGTTGTTGTCAGTGGCTGGATGAACAAAGCTATGTTACTTGTGCCAGCATCGTTGCGTATGAAGGTTGTGGGTAAAATAAAAAAGGGATCAGAACAGATCCCTCAGGAAAATCAGAATTTTGTTGAAGATGTCATCAGATGATGGAACAGTATATTGTTCTGTATAGGAATAGATTTCTTCATCATTGGACAGGATGGAAATGTTTGCCGTTTCCACCTGTTTTTCATTTGTGACATCAATCTGGTCAGGAATGTCATTGGTGACTGTAATCTGTGCATCATTGCGCACATCCAGTGCTATTTCTTCTGTGCTGTAAACAGTGACGTCCTTTTCACCAATGACCTCAGAAGCGGTAAATGTATCCAGTTCGGCATTGTTTTCCAAAACTGTTTTTCTGCTATAGTTGTCATTCAGCCAGGTGAGAATAGTGCTTGCATCATAGACGTGGGATGGTTCATACATACCGGTCATGCCCTGGGCGGTAATGATGATGACATTCATGCCGTTGAGTTCACTATAACTTGCCATGCAATGCCCTGCTTCAAGTGTATAACCTGTTTTGTCGCCAAGAAAACCGGGCATGGAAATGTGGTTTGTCTGTGTGTACGGAAGTACTGTAGCTTCCATGGTTATGCCGGTTGTGTCCGTATAGGTTTCCGTTTCAAAAATGGTGCGGAATGTTTCATTCTGTATGGCATATTCAACCAACGTTGCCATGTCATGACATGTGCTGTAATGGTTGTCGTCATGCAGACCGGTAGGGTTGACAAAGTGTGTACCACTCATACCAAGATCAGCAGCTTTTGCATTCATCATTTCAACAAAGGCTTCAACGGAACCTGCTGTATAAAAAGCAAGGGCATTGACGGCATCAGCGCCACTTGGAAGAATGGTTCCATAAAGAAGGTCCAGCACTGTTGGTGTTGCGCCGGCACTATAACCGACAACCGAAGCATTGGCTTCATAGAGTCCGGCAAGCATTTCATCGGTGATGGTTACCGTAGCGGAAAGATCCGGGTTGTTATCGAGAACAACCATAGCGGTCATCATCTTTGTTAAAGATGCAGGAAACATCTTCTGGTCGCCTGCTTTGTCAAGGAGTACCTGATCAGTAGATGGGTCATAGACATATGCATACTGGCTGTAGAGCGCTGAAGCTGTCGCATCCGCATCTTCTGATGCATGGATGACGGAAGGTTTTGTCAATAAAAGCAATGCTGCAAGTGTGGCAGCGAATAGTCCTCTTTTTTTCATGGCGCTATTATACCCTGTATCAGAGAAAAAGAACGGATGAAAATGACAAAATATGTCGGAACTTTACATTGCAATGCTATAATGCAAATTAGTAAAGGAGAATAAAATATGTCATTTCCAAAAAATTTTTTCTGGGGTGGTGCAACCGCTGCCAATCAGTGTGAAGGTGCATGGAATGTCGGCGGACGCGGCATGACAGAAACCGATGTCACAACTGGAGGTACAGCTACTACTCCCCGCTACAGAACATATGTTATGCCAGATGGCACAGAGGGCAAGCTGAGTCAGTTTGCCAGCAAGCCAAAAGGCGCAAAGTTTGCGGTTCTGGATGGTTACAAGTATCCAAACCATGAAGCAATTGACTTCTATCATCATTACAAAGAGGATATTGCCCTGTTTGCGGAGATGGGCTTCAAGATGTTCCGTATGTCCATTGCCTGGTCCAGAATCTATCCAAAGGGCATTGAAGAAGAACCAAATCAGGAAGGTCTTGCTTTCTATCGTTCCGTATTTGAAGAGCTGAAGAAGTACAACATTGAACCACTTGTTACAATCTGGCACTTCGATACACCTCTCTATATTGAAGAAGAAATGGGTGACTGGGCTAACCGGGATGTCATTGCGCTGTTTGACAAGTATGCAAAGACAATTCTCACAGAATACAAGGGTCTTGTTCATTACTGGCTGACATTCAATGAAATTAACAACACTGTCAACTTCTTTGATGCGATGGAAGATTCCAAGACAGATGCAGGCTGGCAGAATGTTTACCAGCATTTGCACAACAAGTTTGTGGCAAGTGCTCATACTGTAAAGATGGCGCATGAAATTGATCCTGAAAACAAGGTTGGCTGCATGATCTGCGGTACATTGTCCTATGCGTTGACATGTGATCCACAGGATGTTTTTGCCAAGGATGAAAAGTGGCAGAGTGGTGTATTGTACTGCAGTGATGTACAGTGCCGTGGTTACTATCCATACTATGCACAGAAGATGTGGGATGCACACAATGTCAAGCTCGACATTACTGAGCAGGATCTCAAGGATCTCAAAGAAGGTTGTGTAGACTTCTATACATTCTCTTACTATTCTTCCAACTGCATCACAACACACAAGGATACAGAAACAGCTTCTGGCAACATGATCAATGGCGCCAAGAATCCATATCTGGAATACAGTGACTGGGGCTGGAGCTATGATCCACTGGGACTCCGCATTTATCTCAACTACCTGTATGACAGATATGAGAAGCCGATGATGATCGTTGAAAACGGTCTTGGTGCCCTCGATGTATTGAATGAAGATGGCACAGTCCATGATGACTACCGTATTGATTATCTGAGAAAGCATGTCAAGGCGATGAAGGATGCTATTGAAATTGACCATGTTGATCTGATTGGTTATACAACATGGGGCTGCATTGACCTTGTTTCTGCTGGTACTGGTGAAATGCGTAAGAGGTATGGTTTCATCTATGTTGACATCGATGATGACCTCAAGGGCTCTGGCAAGAGATACCGCAAGGATTCCTTCTACTGGTACAAGAAGTGCATCGCTTCTGACGGTGAAGACCTCGACTAATGTAAGAAAGAAATGGAGACAGATTATATTCTGCCTCCATTTTTTGTTTTGGACTATACTTTCGCATTGACTTCCGGGTGTGAAAAAAGCCTTTCCTTTTGGAAAGACCGTTGGTTGTCAGATTGGTTTCTTGCTGAGCTTTTCGTAATCCATGACATAGAGACATGAATAGATGACATTGAGGTAGTATTCCATTGCGGTTTGCGAGAAGAAACTGGCAATGCGGTGGAACTTTTCTTCTTTGGAAGGCAGATATAATGTGATATCCGCTATTTTTGCGAGTGGGGAGTCCTTTCCGGCTGTAATGCATATAGTGGAAACACCATTGCGCTTCATCTTTTCTGCACAGTCAATCGTTGCATAGGTTGTGCCACTATAGGAAAGCAATATGCCACAATCTCCCCGGTGCATGTTCTCAGCAAGATATCCCTGTTCTCCATATACCGTGGATACAAGCATGTTGAGACCGGTACGCATCATGCGGGCCTGGAAGGTGAGTCCGGCAAGATAGGCGTCTCCTACCCCGAATATGGCAACATGTGTTGCTTCTTTCATGATGCCACATGCCCGCCTTACATCACTTGCGGATAACAGTTTACGGGCATCCCTGAGACACTGTACAGTCAACTTCTGCAGCTGGGCGGCGATTTCTCCAACGCTGTCATTAGGTGAAAAAGGGAAATTCGGATCGATTTCAGTTGTGTCATCCGTTGGTTCGCTGAGCTCCTGGGCATAACGAATTTTGAATTCCTTGAAGCCAGAGAGCCCCATGCGTGCACAAAGGCGCATAATTGCACTTGTGGAAGTATAGGTTTCCCTCGCCAGTTTCTGTATGGACATCTGCAGTATTTCCTCGCGATGGGTTGTAATATAATTGGCTATAACTTTTTCAGTAGACGTAAAGCCTGTCTGTTCATTGAGAATCAAGTTGTATTTCATACAATAATTGTACCATATTGAGGAATAATATTCCGAAATAAATCGCCAATTTTGAGGTTATTCCGAAATAAATTGACTGGTTTGCACAGGAAGGTTGTTTTGTCTGTGATTACCTGTTATGGTTTGCGTATACACAGGAGGAAAGACTCATGAGTGAGAAAAAAGGTGTAAAAATTGTTACAATCGGTGGTGGCTCCAGCTATACACCAGAATTGATGAATGGTTTCATCAAACGTTATGACAGACTGCCAATCAGAGAAATCTGGCTCGTTGACATCGAAGAAGGCAGGGAAAAGCTTGAAATCGTCGGTGCGCTTGCCCAGAGAATGTGGGATGCTTCCCCATATGATGTCAAGGTTCATCTGACTCTCGACAGAAGAGAAGCTCTCAAGGATGCGGACTTCGTTACCACACAGTTCCGTGTAGGTCTCTTGAATGCACGTGTCAAGGATGAAAGAATTCCGCTGTCCCATGGCATGCTCGGCCAGGAGACAAATGGTGCTGGTGGTATGTTCAAGCTTCTGAGAACTGCACCGGTTATCAGAGATATTGTCAATGACATGAAGGAACTCTGCCCGAATGCATGGCTGATCAACTTCACAAACCCATCCGGTATGATTACTGAAACTGTCATCCGTCAGTGCGGTTGGAAGAAGTGCATTGGTCTTTGTAACGTACCTGTAAATATCATGATGCAGGAACCAGAAATGCTCGGTGGCAAGGAAGGTGACTATAATTTCCAGTTTGCTGGTCTCAACCACTTCCATTTCCATAAGGTCTTCGATGCAAAGACTGGTGAAAATGTCACACATAAGGTTGCATATAAGATGATGGAAGACGACAAGTCCAACATGCAGAACATCCAGAACGAAAAGTTCCTGCTTGACCATCTGCTTGCTATGGACTGCCTGCCTTGCGGTTACCACAGATATTACTATCTGACAAATGAAATGATGAAGAAGGAACTTGAAGAGTTCGGTAAGCATGAATGCCGTGCTGAAGCAGTCAAGAAGGTTGAAAATGAGCTGTTCGAACTTTACAAGGATCCAAATCTCCATGAAATGCCTGAACTGCTCGGTAAGCGTGGCGGTAAGTACTACAGCGATGCGGCTTGCGAAACAATTGCAGCTATTTACGGCAATACCGGTAAGGTCATGGTTGTTTCTACAGAAAACAAGGGTGCGCTCCCGGATCTTCCAGCAGATGTGATCGTTGAAGTTTCTGCTCGTATCACAAGAAATGGTGCTGAACCAATTGCTTTCGGTCATATGGAACCAGCAGTCCGCGGTATGGTACAGCTGATGAAGGCTATGGAAGAAACCATCATCGAAGCTGCACTGACAGGTAACTACAACAAGGCTCTTGAAGCATTTGAGATCAACCCTCTTGTTAACCATGGTCAGTGTGCACAGGATCTGCTTGATGAAATGCTCGTTGCTCACAAGAAGTATCTGCCACAGTTTGCAGAAAAGATTGCTGAATTGGAAGCAAAGGGTGTTACCATCAAGGATGAAACAGCAAGAATGCTGACAGAGAAGGGTCTCTAAGTTTACATCATTACCTCCGTTTTGTATTCTGTGATAGAATGCGAAATGGAGGTTTTAATATGAAAATTGCAGTAACCTATGACAATGGATCTGTTTTCCAGCACTTTGGCAAAACAGAGTTCTTCAAGATGTATACGATTGAAAATGGTGCGGTAACAGGTAGTGCTGTGACAGATACCTGCGGTGCTTCTCACCATGGCCTTGCGGATTTTTTGCATGAAGCAGGTGTGGATGCCGTAATTTGTGGAGGCCTTGGACAGGGAATGTTCAACGCGCTTGCCCAATATGGTATTTCCGTATTTGCTGGGGCAGAAGGTGATGCGGACAGTGCGGTGGACGCATTCCTTGATGGGCAGCTTGGCGCGACAAGTGAAGCAATGGGTTGTTCTTGTCATGAACATGGGGGTCATCACCATTGCGCATAAATGACATGGTACAAGCTTCTACTTTCCTGCTTGCCATATTTACTCTGATAACTCTTTCTGTTTTTCTGTTGTTGTTATACAGATGGCATGCCCTGCCTCGGTACAAGAGAAGAAAGAAAGAGCGAAAGAAGGTGATGTCAGCAGGTTCCCTTGCTTTGCTGGGGTTTGTGCTGACACTGACATCTGTCTTTTCACCGGAACTTCTATTCCATAGTGAAAATCTGCCATTTGAGTATGAACAAATTCCGGAATATGACGGGCAGCCATGGATTGTCATTAATGATGATGAGCCGTACTTCCTGGATGAAGAGATGAAACCGGAGTCATATGTTCATTTCAGTTCTCTGGATCTTTTTGGAAGATGTGGTACAGCAGATGCAATTCTTTCCACAGATACTTTGCCGCATGAAGACAGGGAGTCTATCTATGAAGTAAAGCCGACTGGATGGCAATCTGTACAATATGATTTTGTGGATGGCGGGAGTCTCTACAACCGGTGTCATCTCATCGCTTTTTCTCTTTGCGGAGCAAATGCGGAAGAGAGAAATCTCATCACCGGTACAAGGTCCATGAATATCAACGGTATGCTTGACAATGAGATGGAGGTGCTCGAATATATCAGGGAAACCGGTAATCATGTCAGATATCGTGTCACACCGGTATTTGTCTGTGATGAGCTGGTTGCCAGGGGTGTTTTAATGGAGGCGTATTCCATTGAAGATGAAGGTGAAGGAATTTGCTGGTGCATCTATGCCTATAATGTAGAACCTGGCGTTGAGATTGATTACCGGGATGGTTCCAATCATGCTGTAGAATAAAAAGATGTGCCTTCCGTATTGGAAAACACATTTTTCTTATTGTTCAATATAGATTCGTTTGATCACAACCGGTTTCGTTGGGCGATCCTGGAAACCGGTAGGTACAGAAGCGATTTCATCCACAGTTTCCATACCTTCTACGACATGGCCGAATGCTGCATACTGTCCATCAAGATATTCACCATCCGCATGCATGATGAAGAACTGGCTGCTTGCGGAGTTGGGATCCATGGCTCTTGCCATGGAGATGACACCGCGCTTGTGGCTGATCGGGTTATTGACACCATTTGCGGCAAATTCACCTTTGATGTTCTCTTTTGAACCGCCGGTTCCATTGCCGAGAGGGTCACCGCCTTGAATCATGAATCCTTTGATGATGCGGTGGAATGTCAATCCGTCATAGAAGCCTTCCTCAACGAGTTTTGTGAAGTTTGCGACCGTGATAGGTGCAGCTTTTTCATCGAGTTCGAGTTTGATGGTATGACCATTATCCATTTCAATGACTATCATGTTGTTACCTCCGTGTATAGAAAATCTTACCTGATTAAGATACACTAAATATAGTTTGAAGAAAAGAGGACACGATTATGAGAAAAGCAGGAATTCTCATGCCTGTCGCATCGCTTCCATCCCGTTACGGGTGTGGTGACTTCGGTCCACAGGCATATCATTTTGCACAACTACTGAAACAGGCAGGTTTTTCTATCTGGCAGATACTGCCATTGAATCCGCTCGGGTATGGGAATTCCCCGTACCAGCCATATTCATCCTATGCAATGGATGATTTGTATCTCTCTCTGGATCTTTTGGCAAAAGAAGGTCTGATCCATAGACCATATGCCTTCCATAAGAATTTTGACAAGATTGACTATGAAGCTATCCGAAAGTTCAGGGAGCCTATTCTCAGGGAGGCTTATGCAAACTTTGTGCCGGATGATGCATATGCATCATATGTGAAGCAGAAGTGGCTTCAGGATTATGCGCTGTTCATGGCTTTGAAAAAGAAAAATGGCATGAAGGCATGGACGGAGTGGGAAAAAGAAGAAAGAGACATATTGATGGATGAAGAGGCAGATCTTTCGCTTTATAGAGAAGAAATGGATTATGAGTTGTTCAAGCAATATGAACTTTATCTGCAATGGACGGCTCTTAAAGCTTTTGTGAATACCCTTGGTATCGAAATTATGGGGGATTTGCCTTTCTATGTTGGCCTCGATTCGGCGGATGTCTTCTCCAGCCGGAAGAACTTTCTGCTGGATGAAGATGGAAGACCATCTTTCATTGCCGGTGTGCCGCCGGACTATTTCTCGGCAACAGGACAAAGATGGGGAAATCCGATTTATGACTGGGACTATATGGAAAAAGATGGTTTCAAATTTTGGATTGAGAGGCTTTCATATTGCGGAAAGATGATGGATATTGTTCGCGTAGATCATTTCCGTGCCTTTGATACATACTGGAAGATTCCTTCTTCCTGCCCGACTGCGATTGAAGGTGAGTGGGTGGAAGCACCTGGCTATGCTTTGTTTGATACATTGTTCAAAGAAAATCCAGATCTCAGGATTGTGGCTGAGGACTTAGGTGATCTCAGAGCGGAAGTACTGGAGCTCAGAGACCACTACGCTTTCCGCGGTATGCGCGTTATCCAGTTTTCCTTCAATGAAGAAGAAATGTATTCTGACAAAGAGCATCTGCTTGTCTATACCGGTACTCATGATAACGACACAACATTTGCCTGGTACAGGTCGATGAAACATGGTGAACAACGGTGGACGCGCAGGATGTTGAAGAAACTCGGTTATCATTCAGGTTCCTTTATGGATGATGTTATTCAGTATTCTTTGGAAAGAAGTGCTGATATGGTCATCATTCCGATGTATGACTGGCTGCATCTGCCGCATTCCGGCAGAATTAACACACCGGGAACAGTTGGCGCACCAAACTGGATGTGGAGAATGAAGCGCTATGATGAGTTTTCAAAGAAGATTGGTAAAATTCGCGGTGCTTTGGAGAAAGCAGGGCGTGCACCAAGAAGGAAGATCCTCGAAAGATGATCTCTTGGTTTCGTGCTATAATGGGCGCTGAAACGAGAGGTTGAAAAACATGGATCTGTTTATAAATGTATTGAAATCCATTATCTTTGGTATTGTACAGGGTATTACAGAGTGGCTTCCGATTAGTTCAACAGGGCATCTGATTCTTTTGGAACAATATATGCCGCTAAATGTATTTGGTGCAGATATGGCGAGTAATACAGCTTTCTGGGATATGTATAAGGTTGTTATCCAGTTTGGCAGTATTATTGCGGTATTGTTGCTGTATTGGAAGAGTTTGTGGCCTTTTGCCAAAGATATTGCACCAAAGAAGCAGAGAAGTATTCTTCGCTTATGGATTAAGATTGTCGTTGCCAGTGTTCCTGCCGCAATTCTTGGGCTATTGCTCGATGACTGGATTGATGAAAAGATGAATACGCCAGTTGTGGTTGCCATCTTCCTGATTGTCTACGGTATTGTCTTCATCTGGATTGAAAGAAGAGAACATACGTATACCACAAAGTCGATTAAGGAAATTACCTATAAGAAAGCATTTCAGGCTGGTCTGTTCCAGTGTCTGTCCCTGATTCCAGGCACATCCCGCTCAGGCAGTACGATCATCGGTGAGACATTGCTTGGGTTTGACAGACCTACTGCCGCAGAGTTTTCCTTCTATATGGCTATACCGGTCATGTTTGGTGCAAGTGCTTTGAAGATGGTCAAGATGTTCATGGAAGGTGTTGTGATGAACGCAGCCGCATGGATTGTGCTGCTTGTTGGAACACTTGTTTCATTCGGGGTGTCGGTTATTGTCATCCGTTATCTCATGGCATATATCCGCAAACATGATTTCCAGGTGTTTGGAAAGTACAGAATTGTACTTGGTGTATTAATTCTTGTGCTGGCATTTTTCAAACTGATTTGAAAAGTGCTTGCATGGTCAACGCCTTGGTGGTATTATCTTTCTGTTCTTAAGGACTGTAAAAAAAACGGCAATTCTGCCGCTTGGTTTTGCAGCCCTTTTTTTGTGCGAACAAGGAGGAGGAAAAGGATATGAAGTACATTTTTGTGACAGGTGGTGTTGTTTCTGGACTTGGCAAAGGCATTACGGCTGCCTCTCTTGGCAGACTTTTGAAGCAAAGGGGATACAGGGTTATTTCGCAGAAGCTTGATCCCTATATCAATGTAGACCCAGGCACGATGTCCCCTTACCAGCATGGAGAGGTGTTTGTGACTGAGGATGGAACAGAGACGGATCTCGACCTTGGCCACTATGAGCGGTTCATCGATGAAAACCTCAACAAGTATTCCAATCTCACTACTGGCAGGGTGTATTGGAATGTGTTGCATAAAGAGAGAATGGGAGAATATCTTGGTGAAACGGTACAGATCATTCCCCATATTACCAATGAGATCAAAAGTTTTGTTTACCGGGTTGGCGAAAGAGCAAATGCAGATATTGTTATTACGGAAATAGGGGGAACAGTTGGTGATATTGAGTCACAGCCATTTCTGGAAGCCATCCGCCAGATTTCTCTGGAAAAAAGTACTGATGTCTGTTTTCTCCATGTCACACTAGTGCCTTATATACCAGGTTCTGATGAATACAAGTCGAAGCCTACCCAGCATTCCGTACGTGAACTACAGAATTGTGGTATACGCCCGGACATTGTTATTGCAAGATGTGATGGGCATCTGCCAAAAGACATTACAAGAAAGATTTCCCTTTTCTGTAATGTAGAAGAGGACTGTGTCATTGAAAATACAACGGTGAAGGATCTCTATGAAGCACCACTGATGCTGGAAGAGCAGCATCTTTCTTCCATTGTATTGCGCAAGCTCAACCTTCCAGAAAATGAAATTGATCTTTCTTCCTGGAAGGCAATGATCGATACCATTCACCATGCAACAAAACAGGTACGTATTGCCCTTGTTGGCAAGTATGTGAGATTACATGACGCCTATCTTTCGGTCATCGAATCTTTGAAACATGCTGGCTATGCATGTGGAGCAAAGGTGTCCATCAAATGGGTGGAATCAGAAACGATCACAAAGGAAAATGCAGAAGAGATATTCTCTGATGTGCAGGGTATTATTGTTCCAGGTGGATTTGGAGAACGTGGTATCAATGGCATGGTAAATGCTGCGGCATATGCAAGAGTGCATGATGTACCATATCTGGGCATATGTCTGGGTATGCAGATTGGGGTCATTGAGTTTGCAAGAAATGTCTTACAGTATGCGGATGCCAATTCCCGGGAATTTGATGAGATGAGTGAGCATAAGGTCATCGATTTTATGGAAGGACAATCGGATGATATGGAAAAGGGAGGTACGATGCGCCTTGGCGCCTATCCGTGTATTCTCAAAGAGAATACGAAGCTCTTTACACTCTATGGAGAAAAGGAAATTCAGGAAAGACATCGTCACAGATATGAGTTCAATAATGCATATCGTGAACAATTTGAGCAGCATGGTATGACCATTGCAGGTACTTCTCCAGATGAAAAACTGGTGGAGGCAGTGGAAAATGACAATTGTCAGTTCTTTATCGGAGTACAGTACCATCCGGAATTCAAGAGCAGACCAGACCGTCCACATCCATTATTTAAAGGATTTATCACAGCTTCTTTGCAAAAACACATACAGTAATATATGATATCTGTGGTTTTAGAAGAAGAGGAGATTTGAACAATGTCAGAAAAAATCATCGTCCTGGACTTCGGTGGACAATACAAGCAGCTGATTGCCCGCAGAGTCCGTGAGAACCATGTATACTGCGAAATTCTTCCTTATACAACACCGATTGAAAAACTGAAGGAAATCAACCCAAAGGGTATTATTCTGACCGGTGGTCCGGATAGTGTTTACCTGGAAGATTCATTGAGCTATGATCCGGCACTTTTCTCTCTTGGTATTCCGGTACTCGGTATCTGTTATGGTGCACAGCTCATGGCATATCTTTTGAAAGGTGAAGTCAAGACAGCACCTGTTTCTGAATATGGTCATACACATGTTTCTGTGAAAGATGACAGTGTACTGTTGAAAGATTGGGAAAAGGAGACAACCGCATGGATGTCTCATACAGACTATATTGCCTCTGTTCCGGAAGGTTTCCACATTACTGCCAACACACCGGTATGTCCTGTAGCAGCTATGGAAAATGATGAAAGAAAGCTCTATGCTGTACAGTTCCATCCGGAAGTTGTCCATACACCTGAAGGAAACAAGCTGTTCCATAACTTTGTTTATGACATCTGTGGATGTGAAGGTACATGGAAGATGGATTCTTTTGTAGAAACAGAAATCAAGGCATTGCGGGAAAAGATTGGTGATGGCAAGGTGCTCTGTGCATTGTCAGGTGGTGTAGACTCATCTGTTTGTGCAGTACTTCTTTCCAAGGCCATTGGCAAGCAATTAACATGTGTCTTTGTAGACCATGGTCTGCTGCGTAAAAATGAAGGTGATGAAGTAGAAGCTGTATTTGGACCAGAAGGACCATATGAACTGAACTTCATCCGTGTCAATGCCCAGGACTATTTCTATGAAAAGCTTTCTGGTGTCAGTGACCCTGAAGAAAAGAGAAAGATCATTGGTGCTGAGTTCATCAACGTGTTCGAAAAAGAAGCAAAGAAGATTGGCGCGGTAGACTTCCTTGCCCAGGGTACCATCTATCCGGATGTTGTTGAATCTGGTATTGGCAAGGGTGCAGTGATCAAGTCCCACCACAATGTTGGTGGACTTCCAGATCATGTGGACTTCAAGGAAATTGTTGAACCACTCCGTGCTCTTTTCAAGGATGAAGTAAGACAGGTTGGTCTTGAACTTGGTATTCCATATAACCTTGTCTACAGACAGCCATTCCCAGGACCTGGTCTTGGTATCCGTATTGTTGGTGAAGTCACTGCCGAAAAGGTCAGAATTGTGCAGGACGCAGATGCCATCTATCGTGAAGAATTGGAAAAAGCCGGTATTGATATGGGCAAGGGACAGTTCTTTGCGGCACTTTCCAACATGAGAAGTGTTGGTGTCATGGGTGACCATAGAACATATGACTATGCGGTAGTTTTAAGAGGTGTGCTGACATCTGACTTCATGACAGCAGAAGCAGCAGAGATTCCATGGTCTGTATTACAGACATGCATGAACCGTATTATCAATGAGGTTAAGGGTGTTAACAGAGTACTCTATGATCTGACATCGAAGCCTCCTGGAACAATCGAACTGGAATAATCCCAAGTAACTTACAAATGACAAAAAATGCGATTGTTATCGCATTTTTTTTTTTTTTTTTTTTTGTTGCTCATTCTGTTTTGACCACAGGTTGACCTAATGGTAACAAGTCATAGGCTGTCAATCAGTTCCCTGATCTCTCTGTCACCTGTTAAATCATATGCAATTGACAGAAAGTATCTGGCCACTTTATTTTGTCCGTTTTTCATCATCTGGTTGCCATATGTAAAAGACAAACCGAATACGTCTTCATCAGGACCTAAAGGGAAGCCATATTTTTCAGAAAATGTGTCCATTTCCTGTTGTGTTGGTGGTTGTGTCTGGTTGTTGGTCATTGTCTGAATCATGTAGAGTTCGGATTGTGCATTGAGATTATCAGCTTCGTATTGCTGGCTGAACAGATAACACCCAATAGCTTCTTTGTAGAGTTCTTTTTCCACAAAATAATATCCAAGATTCCGATAACATCTTGCTAATTGCTTTGGCTTGAACGCAATCTTAAAGGCTTTTAATGTTTGTTGGAAGAAGTTCTCATAGTCTTCTGTGATTTTGAAGATTTCAATGTACTCAGCCGTGATGGTAAAAGAGGTTGGATTCCAACGCAATCCTTTTTGAAGAGCAGCTTTTGCGTCTGAATATCGTTCCAGTTCGATTAAAAGGCTTCCATACAGATAATATATATCTGGATAAGGAACGTTAGCGTGACGGACATCTTTTTGCGGTTTAGCTAAGAAGAGGTACAGAATTTCTTCAAACAGTTCGGAGAAAACACGATATTCACTGACTTCATCGTCCTCAAACAGATTGTCATTTTCTACTTGTTTGACTAAAGCTTCAATGATCTCAAATGCTTTAGTATAGTCTTTCTTGGAAATAATGAACTTGACTTCATCTAGTGTGGATTGGATACCGGTATCGCGATTATTGACGAGGCGGGTGATTTCTTGCTTTTTGTCTTCTGGAAGAAGATCAAAAACCAAACGACCACAGGCACGAACAATTTCTGTTCCATATTTGTGATCCTTGTACATTTTGGATTGCTGATTCAGATAAGGAATATCCTCATCCGGATTGCCGGTTAGTTTGCTCGTAATTTTATCCATGATTTGATGAAATGATTCCTGATCTTTCTCTGACATATTCGTATTATCCTTTCTTTTCATTGTTTCAATAGGTTGATCTGATTACATCATAGCATAATCGAAAGAGGGGTAACTAAATGGGGCTGCATAGATATTGTCAGTGCCGGTACAGGCGAAATGAAGAAGAGATATGGTCTTGTCTATGTAGAACGGTATGATGATGGAACAGGTGATTTCTCAAGAAGAAGTCATTTAACTGGTATAAAGCAGTCATTGCCAGCAATGGCGAAGTGCTGTAAGTTTGTTTGATGAAAGGGCAGGTTTCTGCACTTTTTCTTATGTGTCATTGACATTCTTTGACAAGGGTGACTATGATCAGAACAGGAAATGGGAGAATTGTATGACACCGGAAAAAGAGGGAAATATGACAGACCTGATTGACAGGCTGACAGATATGATGGATGAAGTTGCGGACAAGGTAGATCTTGGAAAGATGGCTTCTTCTGTGCAGAATGTTTTGGATAAGACAGATCTTGATGAAAAGATAACTGAAAAAGGTATCGATCTTATAGAGGATTTGTTTAAAGAAGAACAATAAATCTATGGAAATACAGCATTTATCAAAGCAATATGCAGTAAAACGACTGCTGAAATCTGATGCAGAACAGGTCTATCAACTGGGGTTGGGCAATCCACAATACTTTGTTCATTGCCCACCAGAACCATCGGTTATTTCTGTTATCAATGACATGCATGCATTACCACCGGGCAAAACAATAGATGACAAGTACTATGTTGGTTTCTTTGATGGAGAACGCCTTGTTGCAGTAATGGATCTGATCCTCAATTATCCTGAAGAACATGTTGCCTGGATTGGTTTATTCATGATGGACAAGGCATACCAGGGCAAAGGCATTGGTTCTTTGATCATTGGAGAATGTATTTCCTGTTTACAAACATATGGCTTTCATTATGTAAGACTTGGCTATATGAAAGACAATGTGCAAAGCAGGCATTTCTGGATGAAGAATCAGTTTCTTCCTGCTGGTGGAGAAAAGGAAAATGACCATGGTGTGGTTGTGCTGATGGAAAGAGGGATTGTGTGATATGGCAGAAATACGTTATGTTCAGCCTTTCGATAAAGATGACTGGTTTTCTCTGGATGCCCATCTCAAGGAAGAAGAATTTGAAAAGAAGGTAAGAGATAAACAGGGCTATGTATTGCTTGAAGAAGGCAAGGTGATCGGCATTTTACGCTATAACCTGTTCTGGGACAGCATTCCATTTTGTACCATGTTGTTTCTGGATGAGAATTATCGCGATAAAGGCAATGGTACAAAGCTCATGTCACATTGGGAATATGATATGAAAGTGCAGGGATATGACATGGTTCTTGTCTCTACACAAGCAGATGAAACAGCACAACATTTCTATCGGAAGCTTGGTTATAAGGACTGTGGCTGCCTTTGTATAAATGAAGGGAAACATGCACAACCAATGGAATTGTTTATGACAAAGATTTTGGGAGAATGGATATGAAGGTTACGGTACTGATTGAAAATACAGGTGAAGCACCATTGGTGGCAGAACATGGATTGAGTTTCTATATTACATTTGAAGGAAAAAATTACCTTCTGGATGCCGGACAAAGTGGTGCGTTTATGGACAATGCAAAACTGCTTGGGGTTGATCTGGATATGGCAGATAAGACCATTCTTTCCCATGGGCATTATGACCATGCGGACGGTTTTGTGAGATACCTTGAACAATATCCTGAACGAAAAATCTATGCACAGCCTGGCATCTTTGAAAGCTATTATTCCGGTTCAAAAGATAAGATGCATTACATAGGTCTTCATGAAAGTCTTCTCAGGGAAAAAGAGAAGTTCATCATGGCTGAAAAGTATATGAAACTTAATGAGAATGTTTATCTTATTGCGGATAAAGGCAGCATAACACCCGGCAAGAAACTGTATCGTAAAACAGATGATGGTTATGTTCATGATGATTTTTACCATGAACAGAGCCTTGTCTTTGATACAGAAAAAGGTCTTGTGATCTTTAACAGCTGTTCACATACCGGTCTTGTTCCGATTGTAGAAAACATAGAACAAATCTTTCATAAACCTGTCTACGCTTATCTTGGTGGCTTGCATATGAAAAGTGTAAAACATGGTGTTGAAGGAACAGACTTTTCAAATGAAGAACTGGAAAAGATAGCGGATTTTGCCTTGTCACATATCCAGTATGTCTATACCGGTCATTGTACGGGAAGTGTTGCCATGAACATTCTGAAGAGTTTTATGCTGGACAGGCTTTTGCTGATATATACAGGCTGCACTATTGAATTATAGAAAATATTAAATATGGTATATATTTTGCGATGAAAACAACAGTCCGATGTCATTTTCATCGCAATTTTTCTCTCGGGTTGTCAAAAAGATTGGTTTGGGACTTGTTGTTTGTGTACTACACATGTAGTATTAAGGTAGATACTACAGTTGTAGGAGGAGCTATGAATCTGACGGAACGTGAATGGACCGTACTGGATGTGCTCTGGAAACATGGTGGAACAGATCTTGGTACAATGGTCAAAGAATTGGAGCCCCATACGGGATGGAACAGGAATACGGTTCTGACATACCTTACCCGTATGGAGAAGAAGGGACTGGTATGCATTCACAAAGAAGTGCGTCCACACGTGTATGAAGCGTGCATGGACAAGGATGCCTGCCAGAAAGAAGAGCGGCAGAGTTTTCTGCACCGCGTATATCATGGAGCGGCTGCAGATATGATTACAGCTTTTCTCAAAGAGGAGAAGCTGACAAAGGAAGAAAAAGAACAATTACAGAAAATGCTGGATGAAATGGAGGTGTAGACCATGAAGGACATCTGGGGATTTCTTGTGATGACATTGCAGGTTTCCAGTGTTGCATTGCTTGTTTTGTTGTTCAAAAGAATCTTTCGTGACAAACTTCCACCCCGGTGGCAATTTGCTATATGGGTCATTCCATTCCTGGTAGCGATCATGCCTTTCACTTTGTTTCATGGTGGAATTCTGTTCGACTGGCATACCCTGATGGAAATGTTGAAGACATCTTTGACAGGGGCGTATTCACTTTCTCCTGTTAACAGTCCATTACCACTATTTCCAGATAACTTTGGCAATTCTTTTGTGGATTGGCTGTACATCATCTATCTATGTGGAATAGTGGTTGCTTTCGTGCGGTATATCATCAGTTATGTCAGATTAAAGCGATTGATTGCCAGAGGGAAACCAGTAGGAGAAGAAGATAAGGAACTGCTTGAGAAGACGGCAGAAAAATATCATCTTCCTGTATGTCGGGCAGTAACCATTGATGGCATATCTTCTGCTTTTGTGGCAGGGCTTTTTAAACCGGTACTTGTATTGCCTTCTCACAATCGTACAGATGAAAAAGTATTCCTGCATGAGCTGTTACATCTGAAATACCATGATGCGTGGTATGGTGTGCTGATTGCCTTTATCCGTTGTGTTCACTGGTGTAATCCATTTCTTTATTACTGTTGTAACAGGGCAGAGAATGATCTTGAGTCCTGGTGTGACCAGAGGGTGATGGAAAGACTGGAAGGAGAAGAAAGGCGGACATATGGAAAGATATTGCTTTCTATGACGGATGAACAATATGCCCGCATGCCTGGGACCACATCAATTGCCAATGGTGGAAAGAACATCAGAAGAAGGATTGAAAACATCGTCCGATTCAAGAAATATCCAAAAGACATGGGCATTGTACAGGTATGTGTCGTCATTACGCTTTTTGTCTCTTTATTCCATCTCAAAGCCTATCAGCCGGTCCATGCAGAAATGTTGCCAGAGGAATGGAGAATGGCACAGGCACGTGTAGATAATTGTGATACTGCTGCAGAAGCTCTGGACACATATGCCAAAGCAGTCATTTATAACAGAGGCGTGTTGCGGGCGGCAAGTGCACCATTGGACATCCAGCAGGAACTGGTTGAGAAAATGGAAAACAGGAAAGACCGGATGTACTGGGATGGAAAGATCAGTCTTGCAAGAGATGAAATGCGCGGATATGCCATTTTAAATCCGGAGGTCATCAGTGCGAAAGAAATGCACTGTTCTATTGTTGTCGCCCTTGTTTCTGATGATATAAATGATAAATATGCAGTGCAGAAGGTTTCCGTTTCAAAGATTGGTAAGAGATGGAGTGTCATGCCATTGTCTTCATTTGAGACATGTATATGTGAAGATAATTTGTATGCATTCCTCTATTCCCTTCAGGAAATGCCAGTACTTGATACATCTTCTGCTGTTGTCTATACAGCAGAAAATGATGATGTAAAAGTCACCATAACCTATGATCAGTATTTGTCATTGTATTCTACAAACCAGTTATCAACATATGATGGAATGCTGGTACCTTCAGAAATGGGAAAACCAATAGCTGTTAATCCGTACTACTGGAATGCGAATGTGACGGATATCAATTGTGAATGGAAGAAAGAACAGACAGCAGAGGAAGTGACAGTCCGTTGGGAAGATGTTCAGGGTATTTCCTTTGGACTGATGTATGACGTGATGCATTCCATGACACTGATGAAAGAAGAAGGATATCACAGAGTTGTGTCCACTTCTCCAGCAGGTATAGATGAAGAATCATTGTTGAATGGAGCACGCTACAATACATTTCCTGCGTCATTTGTGATACATCTTGAAACAGAAGGTCAACCAGCAATGGAATTGAAGATGGAAAGGACAGGTGATCCTTCATGAAAGCGGAATCGATGCGCAAAGCCGCAAGACTTGCTGCAATTGGCTATATATTCACCTATATTCAAATACAAATCGCTGGAATAGATTTTCTTCCTGATTTTGTGGGATATTTCATGTTGTTGAGGTCAGCTGAAAGAATAGCGGAAGAAGAAAAGGAAAGCGCGTTGTTGAAACCACTTGGATTTCTTCTTGTGATTCTCTCGTTTTTCTCATGGGTGATCGCCATTGGTGGCAGTAATATGGGAGAAACTGTTCCGATAGTGCAATTGATTACCATGATCGTCTCTTTGTACTTCCACTTCCAGCTGCTGACCGATTTTGCCAAGGTTGCAGGTAAATATGAAAATGACGACAGTCGTCTCGACAAAACAATTGTTCTGACAAGAAATATCCAGACAGTAGTTTCTACCGCAGCATATGTTTCCATTGTCATAAGGGGAGAAATGTCAGCTCTTGAAGCGTTGGCTTCCATTCTTGTTGTGCTGAATTGTTTTGTGGTCATTGCCTGTCTGCTTGCATTAAGCAGAAGTATCCGGAAAAAGGCAGTAAAACAGCCTACATAGAATAATAGCGATAAGCCGCTATACATTAAAATAAATATAAATTTTGCGATGAAAACAGCATCCCGATGTCATTTCCATCGCAGTTTTTCCATAGTATTGCTTCAAAAGATGATCGTTCTGACAATCTGCAGCATATGATTATGGATTATTTGAAATGAATGATTGTCAAAAAGGACAAGATAATGCGGGTTGAATTCAGTATGAAGCGCTTTCATTCACGATATAATGATGATAAAGAGGTACGTGAAATGAGAAGATTATTAAATTGCACAACCAGTGAAATGCTGGCAGCGAACAAAGACGAATTAAAGCAGGCTATTCTTGCAAGTGAAGGCAGAACTGTCATGACAGAAACTGTTGTTGCCTGCCCTCCGCTGCTTGGAGATCTCACAAATGCGGAACTTGCTGTTTCTTTCGGCAGTGACATGATTCTGTTGAATGGTTTTGATTGCAACAATCCAAAGATCAATGGTCTGCCTGAAACAGATGAACCGGTTAAGTTGTTGAAGAAACTTGTTGGAAGACCTGTAGGTACCAATCTTGAACCGATTGATGAAAATGCGAAGATGATGGAAAAGAGAATCGAGATCGCAAGTGGTCGTCAGGCAACAAAAGAAACATTCATCAAAGCGAAGGACTTGGGATTTGACTACATCTGCCTGACAGGAAATCCTGGGACTGGAGTTAGTAATGCTTCTATTGAAAGAGCAATCAAGCTTGCCAAGGAATACTTCGGTGGCATGATTATTGCCGGCAAGATGCATTCTGCTGGTGTTGATGAACCACTGGTAGATCTGACAAGTATTGAAAAGTTCATCGATGCAGGTGCTGACATCATCCTGATGCCTGCTGTTTATACAGTACCTGGTTTGTCTGAACAGGAAGTGGCAGAAGCCTGCAAACTGATCAAGTCCAAAGGTGCATTGTCTCTGAGTTCCATTGGTACTTCTCAGGAAGGCAGTGATGAAAGCACAATCAGGGAAATTGCATTAGTCAATAAACGGTGTGGTGTTGATATCCAGCATATTGGTGATGCCGGCTGGTGCGGTGTAGCTCTGCCAGAAAATATCATGGCATTGTCCATTGCAATCCGAGGAAAGAGATGGACATACCACAAGATGGCTTCTTCCATCAACAGATAAAAAAGCTGACAGGATGATAATAAATCCTGTCTTTTTTGTACTTTTTGACAAATCATTACTTCAAGACGGGGGATTTTGTATTTGCTGTGTACATAAATAGTGAAGGAGGAAGTCCATTATGAACAAACAAAATCATCTGCCTGAAGAATCTTTTGACATTGTCCTGGGTGATCCTCCGGGCACTGCCCGACAGATTGATATCTGTATGGCAATTTTGCTTTCCAATCCCTATAACTTTGCATCGCTGTTCAACGCGCTGCATATCTTTCACGATAAGATTCTTCCTGAGGACCTTATGGAAATGGATTCACGCCAATCCACTTTGCGCTTCAAGGACTTTGAGGAAATGGAGAAAAAAGGACAAACGCTGAATCGGGATAATATCAAAATATGGCGGGGAAGAATACCGGTATATTTCGGTGCTGAAAATGAATCCAAAGCAGATCCAACTATGGTCATCAGAATGTTGAACTATGAGGCAATCAACTATGAAAGGCAGGTAAGTGCAATACAGGATAGAAACGAAAAAGCATGGAGTGATGATGGTCAGCTTCATTATCCTGAAGAACTCACTGCCGGGGAAAGACTGTCAAAATTCAAAAAGACAGATAGAGTCTATCCTGTTGTTACAGCTGTATTGTTTACGGGTGATACATGGGATTGTGCAACCAATCTGAATGAGATGTTTACCATGCCTGAAAATCACATGAGCTGGATTCCATCATGGCCGCTGCATATAGTTGATGCCCATAAGATGAGTGATGAAGAAATCATGGCAATGGATAGCAATAATATGAAGTTTTTCATGAGTATGGTAAAATACAGTAAAGATAAAAACAAGATGAAGGAAATATCCGAAAAGTACTTCAAAGACTTTTTTATCAGTCCACAGGTTGCCTACATTACCGGAATTGTCACAAAGACAGGCTGGATTGCAGAGAAGTACAGCGATAGAAAAGATGAAATAGAGGAGAGTGAGAATATGTGTAAGGCGTTTGAAGACTGGGAAAAAGAAATCAGAGAAGAGACTTCGATAATTGTGTTCTCTAATGGCAGGGCAGAAGGAGAAGCAGATGGTATCAGTGAGGAACGAAAGAGGAATGTTCTCTCAATGCATTCCAAAGGATTTTCTGCAAATGACATAGCTGAAATACTGAACTTAGATAGTGGTGAAGTGAAAGACATCATTTCGTTGTTTCGATCATAATGACCGGGCTGCTTGATAGGCAGCCTTTTTGGTTTTGGACATGAACAGCGTTGAAAAAGTATGAAAAACAGAGTGTAGGAATGTGTTGTCTGTGCTAGTATTTTTTGTATGAATAAGAATGAAGTCAGAAATATTATTGATTATGTTATCTGGAGAGGAGACCTCCCTTTTGAAAGAGACCATTTTAATGAAGTAGATGCTCTGATTCTTTCCCGCTTTTCCTACATGGATATGAAAAATATCCTGTGGAATGATGAAAATGGTATGACGGTGGCAGAGGCATATGAAAAGTATCATGCCAATGAAGAAGAAAGACCAAAGTTTGCTGTGCAGGATCCGGAACTGTTCCGCCTCATGGCAGATTCTGAACGTTTCCGCAACCTGTATCTTTCTTATCATGATTTCCAGTTCAGCAATGATGAAGTAGAACAGTTTTCTACAATTACTATTTCTTATGGGAACAATTGGCATTTTCTGTCATTCAGAGGGACGGATAATACGATCAATGGCTGGAAAGAAGATCTGTTGATGACATTTGATGAGGAAGTTGCTTCCCAGAGTGATGCGCTGGAATATATCAATCTTGTGGCATCTCATACAACAGGTGATCTGTTTCTTGGCGGGCATTCAAAAGGGGGAAACCTTGCAGTATATGCATCCCTATTCTGCAATGATGAGATTGCAAAACGCATCAAGGGGGTATTCTCCTTTGATGGTCCAGGTCTGCATCAGAAACTTCTTGAAGGTATTGAAAACAAACCTGCCTTTCCTTTTGTTGCAACATATATGCCGCAATCATCTGTGTTTGGTAAGATGCTTTCCCACAAAGAATTGCAGGTGACAGTTCATTCCAACGCTGCTGGCGTTATACAACATGACGTCTATACATGGGAAGTTGTGCGCAAGGATTTTGTGCTTTCGGAAGAGAATACTGCGTTCTCACGGATGTTCGATGAGGCATTCCATGATTATCTTGCCAAACTGACCAGAGAAGAGAGGGGAAAAGTTGTGAGCATCATCTTTGATGCCCTGGAAAAATGTGATGTCGAGACGATGGATGATTTTTCAAAACACTTTGTCCGCAATCTGATGACGGTGATGAAACACATGAATGGTCTCGATGAAAATGAGCAGAAACTGGTTAAAGAGGCATTTGGTATTATTGGTGATTCTTTGAAAGATGACATCATTGATGAAGTCACAAGTTATATTCCATTTTTGAAGAAAGAACAGAAAACTGAACGACAAAATTAAAAGGAGCGAGTGCTCCTTTTGCTTTAGTCAGGATTTTCTCCAATCTGATCATGATGCATGTTGGCATAGATCTTTCCAAGGAATTCATCAGTATAAACTTTGTCATAGATTTCACCAAGAATTGTTATCGGTGGTTTTCCATCCAGTCTCTGTGCCTGTCTGAATAAGGCAGTGTAAGAAACAAACATATTCAATGACATGAACACAACTAATATGGGTAACAGAATCTTTCCTACATCATATGGAATCTTTTCGATCAGCTTTGATAAAAGTGGATAGATGAATCGCATGAACAGAAGACCGCCAAGTCCCCAGAACAACATGAACGAGATGGTTGTTCTTCCACCGATGTTCAGTGGCATGTTGGAGTAGTCCCAGGCATTGCCGTGAAATAACATCTCGCCTATCCAGCTCAGGCTGTATTCTGCAACGCCTCCAATCAGACACGACCATATATATGTTTTCCACCATGGACGGGTGTCATTGTTCTTTCCAAAAAGCAAGGCAAAGCCGGCAAATCCAAATCCGTAAATCGGATTGAATGGTCCGTAGATGATGCCCTGTCTTGATTCCCATACACCATTTCGAACATAGTTCAGGATTTCTTCGTAGTATGTGCCGATGACGCAGCCGATTACGAACATAAAGAAGATCTTGGCAAAGCACCATCCTTTGGCAAATATTTGATTTGTCTCTTTGTTTTCCATATGCTCAACATTCTACCAGAAACATCTTGTGCTTAACAATTACAATGATATGACAGACTCTGTTTCACTTGCTGTGGGTTTTGCGATACACTGTAAGCCGACAAGGGGATGAAAAATGGAAACATCAATTAACAGAAAAGAGTTGAAGAAAAAGGGCAAGATATCGTTCAAGAAGCACTATGTGATTTTTGTGATGGTATGCCTGATAGGCGCGTTTCTCGGTGTGGAATTCTCCGGATCACTGACATTTTATTCATTTCAGAACACTGAACAGACAACAGAGCAAATGGAAGTTGGTGTTGATGGGCGGCAGGAGAACATCAATATCAAAACTTCGTATGAAGGTGTGTCGTGGAGCGATGTTTTGAGGACCATTTCGGAAAAGGATACCGAAGCAGGAAGAGAACTGAGTGAAGAGGTAGAAAAGGAAGAAATTGAAAAATCCGAAACGGGCAATCCGGCACTGGGGAGAACAAGAGGCGTGCTTGCCAAATTTGTCAACGATTTCAGTTCTGGTTCTATTCTTGTGACAATCGTTTCTGCACTTGCATCTCTTACCGGCTCGGCAAATGCAGGTATCCTCGTCTTGATTCTCTTGGCGATGGTATTTGCCTTTGGGTTCTGGTTTCTGATCACCAATGTCTTTGGTGTTATCATGCGCAGGATGTTTCTTGAAGGCATGAACTATGAACAACTGACAACAGACAGGCTTGTGTTTTTACTGCGGATACGGAAGTGGCTGAAAGCGAGCTGGACGATGTTTGTGGAATTTGTATATTACTCGCTTTGGTCACTGACCATCATTGGTGCGGTCATAAAACGATATTCTTATTTCCTTGTGCCCTATATCGTTGCGGAAAATCCAAATATGAAGGCAAATGAAGCAATTTCGCTTTCGCGGAAGATGATGAAAGGCCATAAATGGCAGTGCTTTGTGATGGAATTGTCTTTTATTGGATGGGATATCCTGGGTCTTTTCACTCTTGGGCTTTTCAATGTCTTGTACACTAATCCATATAAAATGGCCTCATTTACGGAGTACTATGCTGCATTGCGCAGGCAGGCAGTAGATAAAAAGCTTGCAGGAACAGAATTGTTGATGGACAAGTATTTGTATGAAAAAGCAGATCATGCATTGATACAGGAAAGATATGCGGATGTTATTTCTGCCATGCAGGATGTTGACGAAGAGGAAAAACCAGGAGGATGGAGAGCCTTTCTTGCCAATAACTTCGGCATCCTTTTGATGCGAAGAAAGGAAGACAGACTTTATGAGAAACAGCAGGCGGAACGTGTTCGTTACAGAACGCTGTTCGATGATGTGGAGGGGCTTGCCTATCCGGTGCGCCTTTATCCGATTCCTCAGGAAGAGAGAAGGATGCTTGTGCAGTCCTTGAACTACATGCGGCACTATTCTGTATGGTCATTGATTGCCGTGTTCCTCAGCATGTCCGTATTTGGCTGGTTGTGGGAAGTCAGCCTGCATCTGATTGAGAATGGTGTATTTGTCAATCGCGGAGCATTACATGGACCGTGGCTGCCAATTTATGGCAGTGGCGCTGTGCTCATTTTGACATTATTGTACAGGTTCAGAAAGAAACCAGGCCTTGAATTTGCGTCTACGGTTGTGGTTTGTGGTATTTTGGAATATATGACATCCTGGGTCATGGAAATAGTCAATGATGGCACAAAATGGTGGGACTATAGCGGTTATTTCCTTAACCTCAATGGCAGAATCTGTGCAGAAGGTCTGTTGGTATTTGGCATAGGTGGTCTTGCGATCACATATGTGATTGCGCCGATTGTAGATAACTTAGTCAGTAAGATAAACGAAAAGGTTTTGATGATAATTCTATCTGCACTGATGCTCATATTTGGTGCAGATGCAGTATATTCCCATTTCCATCCAAATACAGGGCAGGGTATAACTGATACGACGATGTATGTACTTCCTGAGACAATAGAAAAGAAGAAAGAACAATTCATATAAAAAATATAAGCGGGTTGTGACAACGTATGATGTCCTCTCCCCTTTGTTTATGACAGTAAATTCTTTTGTTATTGAATTCATGCATTTGGCTGAAATAGTCCGATTATGCTAATGATCAATAAGAAAGCAGAGGGATTTCCTCTGCTGGAATGCTCTCAGAATTTGCGGAATATGCCATCCGTAAGCTCTTTGAGTTTCTTATAGCGCTCATCAAGTTTTTCCTTTGCCTTACGGAGTGCTTCGTTATCAAAGTTATCTTCGAATCGTTTTTTGAGCAGTGCCTTGTATTCTTTTCTTGCGGCAATAAACTCCTGTTTGGCAGCTTTGTATTTATCTTTAAGCCGTTGTGGTGTGACACGGAAATCCGGGTATGCTTCATGAATTCTGCGAATAAGCACATTTTTGTTTTTGAGCAGAGCATGAATCTCTTGAGAAATTTCCTCTGTATCATCGCCTTCAGAAGTATCAATTTCTTTTTTGACCACATTCATGAGAATGTGGGAGATTGAAAAGTCAGATATCATGACAATCAGGATGATCCATGCCAGTACTGCTAACAATGTTGGATTGATTGTTGTGGCAAAGCTGAAGTAATGTGGAGCAATCCATCTGACAATGAGTACTGAAGCTATGCCAAACAGGATGAGGTTGCCAATCCATATTCTGCCATGCAGGTTCATCGGTTTATTGGAATAATCCCACCATCTTGCATGGAACATCTTTTCCATATAATAGCTTGTCATATATTCCAGAAAGCCGCAGATGACAAAACCAGCCCAGAATGTTTCGGGAATGGTGCCTTGTCTTCCGATGAAACCACCAACAAGAATGGTGACACCTGCAACACCAAAGCCATAGATAGGACAATAGGGACCAATCATGAAACCACGGTTGATGAAACGATGGTATTGTATGTATTTGAGAATGACTTCCATCAGCCATCCGATGACAGAAAAGATGAAAATCAATAGAACAAACTGATAGAATAATTGCATAGACAGGTTTCCTTTCCAGTGCTAGTGAACTACTCCGACTTATAGAAGTCGGAGCTTCCTGCTTCAACCACTACTGCGCTGGCTGCGATTTCTCGCAACGCAATGTCTTACACAATGTCCACAGGCGTATTCGTTCGGGCTATTCCATCCCTACGTTTTGTTTGTGCTGTTAGTTGG
>CASEPS010000012.1 GCA_949289855.1 uncultured Erysipelotrichaceae bacterium | reverse complement strand
GAAATATCAAGAATCACATCACCGGAATCTACCATGGCGTTGCCAAAAGAGATTTGCCATTATTTCTGACAGAGCAGGAATATCGTTTCAACCATCGTTATAGTGGCGAATCAATAATGGAAAAGGTACAGAAATACATTTCACTATCTCATCCATCCCCCAGGCGTGCCATTTCTGCCGCCCTGGATAAGGCAATGCCCTCATTTATCCCTGCATCCGTCTGATGGGCTATTAGACTTTTCTATGTCTGATACTACAATTCGTTATTCATGAATAATTATTCTTATTCATGAATAAATACCTGAGCCCAATTCAAATATAATTGATTCAGAAGTTTTTACACATGTAAAATACTTCTGAAATGATTGATCACAGAATTACGGAGGTTTTGATCATGAAAAAGAAAAAAAGTTTTATTCTCAGTTTAATGATGGCATTGATTCAATCATTCACACCTATCAATGCTTCTGACTCTTCAGATGCATCTTCTGTTGTTACAGCAGTATTCAACCTGCAGGATGATCACCAGGAACAAACTCTATATGATGAAAATGGTATACCGGTTACACTTACTGTAACTCGTACTTCACCTTCTACAAGATCATTAACGAATGGACAATATACAATCAAAGGCAGTGAACCGGGCGTAACAATGTCTTATCAGACAAAAATTGAAAATCAGAAAATGATCAGTGTGTACAATGGGAATTACAATTTCATACTTTCGACAATAACAGATAATCGTCTGGTTCTGCAGAGCCCCACATATTCATACTATACAGTTATTGGGAAAAATATATTAGGTAATTTTACCCACACATTATCTGCGAGAATCAGCAATGGAAAATTGATAACATCATTTCAATAATCACTTATTCTATTGAATATGATGTGCGTGCTGGAAGTATAAAATAAATCTGGTTCAAATAAAAGAACGTCAATATAAAAGCAAATACAGCAGTACCCATAATTACCCATTTCTTGAAATGGTTGGTATATGCCCAATAGATTGCCAGCCAGGCGCATATCGGAAAGTAAATAGATACTCCAATCAGGATCAGAAACACTATTTGTCCCACATTATCCGGCACTGGTGTTTCTTTTATTTTGATTTGGGTATTATTCACATGGGATTCTTGTTCTAACATACTGTTATTCAGAATGTTTTGAATTTCTTCAGCAGGTATTCCACAAAACTGTTCTATTATACTTATCATATCTTCCTTTGGTTTTGATTCGCCTCTTTCATACCTGGAATAAGTTGCCTGACTAATATGAAGTTCATCTGCAGCTTCTTCCTGAGAAAGTCCCTTTTTCTTTCTTGTCTGTTTCAACAATTCTGCAAAATTCATATTTAACCCCTCTCATTTTCATATATTTTTCCGATCAGTAATATTGTTTATCTAACTTTTTTATAATAGTCTGACAGCATGCAGTTTGTGAATTATGTTAATCCTTTACACTATCACCTGTCTGACCTCATTTTTATATGCAGTACTTCATCAGTAATAACCAACCTTCATACAAGAGCCTCCCATGTTGTTCAACAGGATTTTGTTTTTCCGTGCATCTTATATACATTTCTTAGAACACTGTTTCTTTTATTATGAACCAAACTTATCGTCCTATCAATAGAGTATCCCCAATGGAAATGACTATCATGAATTCAATAATTAGAGTGTTAAATACAGATTGTCAACCTTATTGTGGTATTCGTATTCTTATTCATTATTCATGAATAAGAATAATGAATTTTGAATAACATTTATAGTTAATCAATATTATAAAGGAGACGGAAGAAACTGACAGATCTGTAAATGAAAGGATGAGTGAGGAAAATGATATCGTATAACCAAACCAGCAATTAAAACTGGAATCACTAACTAACCATACTATCTTTTGATGTAATTAAAATGACGAAAGGAGAAATCAAATGAAAAAGATGTTAGTATGCTTCATCTCTACAATGATGTTATTAATCAATATTAACCCTGTGGATGCAGATTATTCTGCTGCTAATACCAGCACACAATCAGCATCTATAACTGAACCATCATTATCTATCTCTGAAATAAGTGAGGTTGACCAATATGTAATTGTTCAGAATAACAGATATGTATTGTCTGTTCCTGAAGAAACAACAATGGATTCAAGAGTGCTTCATACAGCAAGTTCTATGTTGGAAAGAGCTAATAATTATGTATATGTCAATAACCTTACTATTGATGACGATTCTAAAAAGATCTCATCTGGTTCCAGCACTGAAATAATGAGAGCTTATGCGGCACATCAAACAGATCAATTCTGGTGGGGAGTGAGACATATTTTCAGAACTAACGCAGCTGCAGAAGCATTTGCCAGCGACTTAGAAACATGTAGTACAGCTATGGGAAGTGTATCAGCTGCATATGGTTTGTTATTCGCTACTGGCGCGGGATTAGCAGTATCATTAGGCGCAAGCGCAGTTAGTGCATATTGTGGTATGATTGCCAATTCTGTACGAAGCAAAAAACTTCAATTTGCCAAAATTGAATTAGATATTTCATGGGCTTTTGTATATAGGGTTATAGAATGGCATGATTAGGAAAATCCGCGAAATTCTGAATAGAATTACTGATGATCGCAATACAACTAAAGACTTGTTATTAAGTATCATTCTGATTTTCTTTGGATACGTACTTTATAACATAATATGGATGATAGCAGATGCAAAATCAGCAATTCTTTATCAGATTAACCTGGGACAATGTGGAATTCTTATCGCCTTGATATGGATGTTATATTTAATTCTCAGAGCACGCCATATCAAAAAATAGAATTCCCAGCAGATCTGTCACTTTCTGAAAAGGAGTGTGAAAAACTGATGTCCGATACGACATTAGCACATTCCCTTTTGTTTTCAGTATATGATCCAAAAGAAATTCCTTATCTTTTGGTAAAATACGAGAAAGAGAAAAAATGTCTGCATTGCAGACATCAGATCACATTCAATCGTTTTAGCATCACCTGTTGTGCCTTGATTTCCAATGTATCGTCCAATGGTGTAAGTACCGCATCAGGATAACGCTTATGCAGTGCCCTCAGGAGGACAGCATCTGCAATCTTTGGGTTTTTTGGTAATAGTGGGCCATGCATATAGGTCGCAATGACCTGTTCACTCATGAAGCCTTCATAACCACCTTCAAAGGTATTGCCATGTCCTTTGAGCACTCTTCCAAATGGTGTGGTGACATTCTTTGTCTCACCACCATGGTTTTCAAAACCGACAACCGGGAATGTTTCACCATCAATGGTTGTTTCAATAGCAATGTTGCCAATGCAGCGGTGATTGCGGTTTGTGGCTTCTGTATAGTAGTCAAAGAAATGCAGACCTTCTATCGTATGACCATCCTGGTCACGATAATATTGACCAAACAGCTGATAGGCACCACAAATCAACAGGAACGCGGTCTTCTCATCCATAGCTTTCTGTATATTTTCCCGGCGTGACAGCAGGTCTTCATGAATCAGCCCCTGTTCATGGTCAGCACCACCTCCCATAAAGAAGAGGTCATAGTCGGATATATCTTTCTTTTCCCCTATGGTACAGGTATCCAGTGTGACATCAATACCCCGTTTTTGGGCGCGCACACGCAATACTTCCGCATTGCCCTTATCCCCATACAGGTCCATGAGATCATGGTACATCCAGAGTATTTTCAGCTCCATCATGCATGTTCCTCCTTTTTGAGAATCGCCCTTACCGGATGCAATGCGGTATAGGTAGAAATCATATAGCTGTCAAGATCTGCCTGATCGAGCCACTTCACAGCCTCTGTCAGATCTTCAATGACGATGATTTTATCTTCAAGTCCTTCATACTTCAGACGCAATGCCATATCATATGCTCTGAGACCACTGCATACGATCTGGTTGACATCTCCCTGGCTGAGTCTTTCAAAATGGGCATCCCATATCCAGCTGACATCCCTGCCATCCTGGTCATTGTCATTGAGAATAATGCATATGTTCTTTCTGCCTTCACGGCTGATGATATACTTCAATACTTCATTTGTACCAGTCGGGTTTTTGGCAAGGTTGAGAATACATGGTTTCGATAACTGGAAACATTCATTTCTGCCTTCTTTTAAGACAAAAGCAGAAAATACTTCATCTGCACATTGTGGGTCAATGTCAAAAACCTTCAATGCTGTAAGCACTGCTGCACAGTTATAGATGGCATAAATCGTATTAATAAAGGAATGGTAGACGCGGTTGCCTGTTGTAAAGGTACCGGCATGGAAGTCCACATCACTCACTTCTACATCATATGGCACTTTGCCAAACCCATCATGTTCACAATAAAAGGAACCGATATGCGAATACTGGTAATACCTGTAGTGAAGTGGATTGCCGCAGATTGGACAGAACTTTCCTTCACTTGCTTCATCGGTTGTCTTGCGGCTTATCTTTGTTTCATCTACCGCAAAGTAATGAACCTTTGCCTTTGTTGCATTCATGCCAATGCGCAATACATTAGGATCATTGCCATTGAGAATCAGATGACCGGTAAAGTCCTTGGTCACTTCCATGATCTTCAGGATAATGGTTTCCATCTCTCCTGCCCGATCAAGCTGATCGCGGAAGAAGTTTGTCACAACAAGGGCGGATGGACGAAGGTTTTTAAACTGTCTGTATACCGTTAATTCATCGACTTCAATAACAGCCGCATCTGCTTTGACATGAAAGGAAAGGTCACTGTTCGACGCAAGCAGAGAAGCAATACCAACATTGAGATTATCTCCCCGGCGGTTATTGATCACCTTTAAACCAGAAGCGCGCAATGCTTCTGCCAGCAGGTTCTGGGTTGTTGTTTTGCCATTTGTACCCGTAACAAGAATGACAATCTCCGGCATATGGAAGCGGGCAATAAAGTCCGGATCCATCTTCAAAGCAAGCTGTCCCGGGAAGGAGCCACCCCTGCCGAGTTTATGCAATACAAATGATGCAAGTTTTACAATTGCAAGTTTGAGATTCATAAATTACTCCTGCTCGAATTGTGGCTTGTAGAACTGTCTGTTATCGAGAGCAAACATCTTGCTTGTCCAGTTTCCTGGCTTTGTTGCATCTAATGCCTGCTTTAATGTATTCATTCTTGCATCAAGGTTATCTACAATGGATAGCACCTCTGCTTCCTGAATCATCGGCAATACCGGTGAACCAAACTCATAATGACCATGATGTGAAAGTATCATATGATGCAGGAGGGTAGTTTCCTCCCTGCCTTCAAGACCTTTGCTTTCTGCCACCTCTGTCAAAATGCCATTGGCAATGGAAATATGCCCTTCGAGTTTGCCTTCAAGGGTATATTCCGTTGTGACAGGTCCACTCATTTCCACTGTCTTTCCCACATCATGGACTAATGCTCCTGCGAGTAACAGGTCACGGTTGAGCTGTGGATAATGGTCAGCGATGACAAGACACATCTCAGCCATGGATATGGAATGCTCAGAAAGTCCACCGATGAAGTTATGGTGGATTTTGGAAGCTGCCGGATAGGTGAAATACTTTTCACTGACTTTCGACAACATACCTGTCACAAGGGTACGCAATACATCATTGTGAATGCTGTAAACAAGTTCCCTGACCTTCTTCTGCCGGGCATTAAGAGGTGTACTGGAAGCTGTCGCAAAGGCATTGAGGTCCACTGTCTTCTGATCCAGCGCTTCAATTCTGTTAATGCGCAGCTGCAGGTTGTTTTTATAGTCAAGCACTTCAAAGGAAACCATTGCTACCTGACCAACATGAATATTCTCTACATCTTCTGGTTTGACATCCCAGAACTTGCCTTCAATCATACCGGTATCATCTGATACTGTCACTGTCAGGTATGGTGCACCTTTGGCTGTTGTGCCATTCTTTACTTCTTTTATCAACAGCGGCTGTACAAGCCGCATCTTCTCTGCTAAATCTTTGATTTTAGTCATCATTCCACTCCATTTCATCCATTACCGCATAAATGTCCTCACTGTTATAGCCCTGTCCTGCACAATAACGATAGACACGGTTTCTGCATGCAGAACCACTATATTGCTTTTCATAGCGGTGTTTTGCCTTGGCAGCACAGCGTTTGAGGTTTTCGGTCTCACGTGACTCACTGCGGGAAAAATCAAGCTTTGCCAGAACCTTATCAGCAATTTCCCCACCATAACCTCTTTGTAACAACTTGTTGCGGATGGCATATTTCTGTCTGCGCACGGAATCATTCTTCAATCCGTTGAGCATCTTTTCTGCATAGTCAAAAGCATCCTCTTCTTCGCTGTCAGGATGTTCATCCATCGCCTTCTGTATCATTTCCAAAGGCAGGCCTTTGCGCACAAGGTCCTTTTCAATACGTTCTCTGCCAAGAAATGATGCCAGCATAGAGGTGACAGCTTCTTCACAATACCGTTCATCATCAATATACCCTTTGCTTTCCAGTTTATCGATGATGTCGTTGATCGTGCGGATATCACACTTTGTCTCTTTGCAAAGCCAGTCATACATCTCTTTACGAGTACGATCTTTCACCGTAATACGACGGATACAGCTCTGGTACGCGGCTACACCTTCCTGCTTTTCCTGCAATTCCTCTATTTCAGGAATCGGAATCATGCCACCTTTACGTAATCCAAGCTCTGCATAATCATCCATAGAAACGATGAGGCGCTTTTCTTCCTTTGTACTTGTTACAAGATACAACTGTACATAGGAATCCCTGACAGCCACATCATCGATGCGGGCATAGCCATGATATTCTTCAATCGCCTTGTTATATACATCGACTACCTTTTCCGCAAATGTCTGACTGCTGTAGGAAACAACCTGTTTTGTACAGTTTTCCCGCATAATATCTTTTTCTTCTGCAGAAAGAGAAAGATACTTTTTCAGCTGAACTGTAAAGTCATTCGCATCTTCATAGAACCAGCCTGTCTTCCCTTCATCCACAAGATGGGCAAGCACCTCATCATAGCGCACAAAAAGCGGAATACCACTTGCCAGTGCTTCAATGAATGTCATGCCCTGTGTTTCGGTAAGACTGGCAGAAATAAAGACATCAGCACTGCGGTAAATATCCGGTATTTCTTCCTTTGGCAAAGGACCGGTAAGACATACCTTATCCCCAAGCCCTCTTTCTGTGACATCCTTTTTGATCTTGTCATAATCAGGACCACCACCAACAATCATCAGACGGATATTGTCATATTTCCTGGATGCATTTTCAAAAGCATCGACCACTACATCCACCGACTTTTCTTCAGCGAGTCTGCCAACGGTCACAATAACGATATCATCATCTGTAAATCCATATTTCTGACGGATGGCATGTGTTTTCTCCATATCCTTCTTCGCAGGTGAAAAATCATCGAGCATAAGTCCGGTTGGAATGACATCAATGTTGCGGCGGATATGATAACTCTCCAGCATCGTCTTTGTTTTCTCACTTGGTGAAATAACCCTGACACTGGAATTGCCATAGAGCTTTGATAACCTGCCAATCAGTTTTTTGGCATATTCATCTACTGTCTTGGAATTGATCAGATTGACATAATGGGTGTAATCCTCATAGGTTGTATGATATGTGCTGACAAGTGGAATATCCAATTGTGAAGCACAAATATGGGCAAAGATACCTACCCCGAATTCAGTCTGGGCATGAATGACATCGAGATTCAGATCCTTGATTTCCTGCAGGGCTTTGAAATGAAATGGTGAAGTCAAGACATAACCATACAGGAATTTCAATTCAGCACCCTTAAAGCGCAGGATGGTGCCATTCTCTTCCCAGTGTGTTGCAACGCCCCCTTCAGAATTTGTTGTGATGACATAGACATCATGTCCCTGTTTCAACAATTCCGTGCGCAGGATATATGTACTATTTGCTACACCATTGATTTCTGGTGGATATGTATCTGAAAACAGTCCAATTCTCATGAAAGACCTCCGTTGTCTATTTTACCATCATCCCCACTGCTGTTTACAGTATTCTCACCAGCAGGCATGAGCTGAATGTTATCGTGTATGACGATTGGTCTTGTCTTTCCATACAGGAAGACAACACCACCCAGCAGGGTCTGGAAATAATATGTCATCACACGCCATAAAATCATGATGGAAGAAACATCAATGCGGTTGAACAATGTAGAAAACATCAGGATAAAGGAAGCTTCTGTACCACCAGAGGACCCTGGCAATGGCACAAAGGCATTAACCATAGCCACAAAGGAAGAAAGCGCAAGAACGTCGAGCATCTTGTCAAAGCCGATCGGAATATGCAGTGCAATCGCACAGAAGAAAGGCACACTGTAATAGATGGTCAGGCGCAGGAGGTTGCTGAGGGCAATCTTGAAAATCATTTTCTTGTTATTCTTGAGTACCACAACTTCCTTTTCAAAGCGGGCAAGCTGGTCTTCAATACTCTTCTTTGTCTTTTCCTTGTCCTTGATCAGATGCAGCTTTGCACCGATATTGACACCTGATGTAGAAAGCCAGTGGTAGAAACGAGGAAAGCGCACCATTGCCCAAAGAGCAAGGATGACAGCTGTATTGACCACAAAACCAAACAGGACAATGATAAAAAACTGGGAGTAATGAGAGAAATAATAACCAAACCGCAATATCAGCAGCAACAGCACAAAGATGCTCATGGTTGTCTGGTAGATGATGAAATCCAGCCACAAAACACCAATGGCATTGGAAACCGGTACACCCTGTCTTGTAAAGATATACACCTGGGCAAACTGGCCGCCCGATGCGGATGGTGTGATGTTGTTGAATAATGAGCCCGTATAAGAATTGACAAAGCCCTGTGACCATTTGTAATCCGGACAGGATACATTGCATTCCTTCTTCAGTCCCCAGCCATGGATTACCCTGTCAAAAACCATCAGACCGGCAATGAATAACAGCATCCATATATTGGCATTGCGCAACATTTCCACGACCTGGTCAAAATCATTTCTAAGGGTCAGCCATAATACAAGACCCGTCAATGAGATGACAAAAACAATGGTAAATATCGGACTCTTAATGACTTTTTTGATTTTCTCCTTCATGAAAATCATTTCCTTTTCTAAGCAGAAAGCACTGATTCATAGATTTCCTTCAACTGTCTGCCAATTTCATCA
Source organism: uncultured Erysipelotrichaceae bacterium (assembly GCA_949289855.1). Classification (GTDB taxonomy): domain Bacteria; phylum Bacillota_I; class Bacilli_A; order Erysipelotrichales; family Erysipelotrichaceae; genus Bulleidia. Next base: position 33,152 of record CASEPS010000012.1, on the reverse strand, counting down.
ATACTACGGCTCTTTGCAGTTTCATAACCAGCTTCAACAGTTTGCGGAAGTTTTCCTTCAACGATCCCCTCAATTAACTGTGCAAATGTCTCGTTATCTTTCCCCTTATAACAATTCACACCATCGATGAGCCATGGATCAAATGCACCGATGTCTCTTACGATAACAGGACATTTTGCGGCAAGTGCCTCAAGTACGACAATTCCTTCTGTTTCCTCATACGATGGAAAGAAGAAGGCATTGGCATCCGCATAAGCACCTTCGATGATCGGTCCCTTGACATAGCCAGGGAAGATCACATTATCGGGGTGATTTTGTACCGCTTCGGTAATTTCATGGGGAATGACAAGTTTGGAAATGTCACCAAACCAGATGAATTTATAATCGGGAAGTTTCTTTGCGACTTCCACGAAATCCAGTAGCCCTTTTCGCTTGAACAAAAGCCCAACCCCCATGACGATCTTCTCCCCTTCCTTTAAAGAGAAATACTTGCGGAATGCTTTGATCTTTTCCTTGTCTTTCTTATAGCGCTCAGGATCTATGCCATTGGAAACCGGATAAATCGGCAGTGTGATACCATAATTCTCCAATAGTGATTTGGAATATGGTGTAGGTGTGATAATCGCATCTGCCTTGTTATACAGATTGATCAGCCATGTCCTATACAATGGAGCAATCTGATTTGACAGAAAGAAACTGTCACGAAAATCTTCTTCTGTAGAATGGGCATGATAGATGACTTTCTTTCCCTCGGCACGGGCATGACGGATAATACTCTCCGAGTTTGCACCATATGTATTGATATGCAGGATGTCATAATCATTATCCCATGGATCTGTTGTATATTCTATACCTTGTGAAGCAAGAGCTCTTTTCTGGTGTTCGAAGGCACGACCAATACCTGATACCTTGATCAGGTTTTCCCCTTCAAAATATAATAATATTTTCATGGTATCTCCTGCTTTTATTATAACCCATGATGCATATCCGTGAAACTATTGAAATATTAAGCTTTCACTCAGAGTTCACTCAGAAAAAGAATGCCCGATTGGACATTCTTTATTTCTTCAGCGCGATCATCCTGAGCTTTGCATCAGCTATCTGCGACTGGTAACGAATATAGCGCCGGATGTTTGAACCGGTATTTTCCGGAAAAACATTCTCATACCGTTTCATAATTTCCATGAAATCCCGGGTAGCTTCATAAACCTGCCTGTCATCACGACCATTATCTTTTTGAATCATAACCGCATAGCATCCAAGCAATCTGTTCCGCGAAGCAACGGGACAATATCCACTGTAAATGAATTTCATGATTTCTTCCATCGGTGCCTTGCCCAGCTGGTGGCAATACATCTTTGCTTCTTTGTACTGTGTCTCAGCTTTTTCATATTCAGGACTGTTGCCTTTTTTCCAGACACAGCTGGAAACAAGAGCAACAATACTGCTTACAAGATACAGAATCATACCTATACCGATTGAACCGAGTCCAAAGGTCAGGTTCACCGCTTGAATCACCTGGAAGAAAATACCAATTGCACAAATCAGATTGACGGCACTTATCGCAATGGCAGCTGGTTTGCTTCTTACAATAACAGCTATCATAGCAACAATAATCACTAAGCCAAAACCAATTCCATATGAAGAATCCGTTTCGAAAATTGATACGCTTTCCGAAAAGCCAAAGGCACTAACCGATAGAGCAGGTAAAAATAAAGACACAAGTGATATAAGTAAAGCAACAACGGCAACTATATTTGAACTCATCTGATTTCCATTACTCTGTGGCACACCCTGTACATCTATTCCAGCAGACTGATTACTACCATAGTTATTCTTAGGATTCACTGACAGCTGTGGATCTCTTTGTCTGACAGTAGATGGTCCAACAGTTTCAGGTGCTGGCCGTTCTGCAGCTCCAGTTACAGAAGGCTGCACTCGTTTGGGGCATGCACTACTTTCAATTGCAGCACCACAGTAATAACAAAATGTTGCTCCATCAGGAAGTGTATTCCCACAATTCTTACATATCATCTCAAATTCCCCCCTATACACTAATATTCAAACGTTAACTAAAGCGGTATACCAGCAATCATTCCTATTCATATGTACGTATGACATATATCCATCACAAGTTATTTTTTTTACAGATATTGATATATAGCATACACATTATGATTTCATCTCATATTTCAAAAGAAATGCTTGTGCATCTGCCAGTGTAATGCCTGAAGAGGCAAATTTCTGTATCATTTCACAAGATTGTTCTGGAAACTGGTCAATGTTTTGCAATAAGAAAGTATAATACGCTTTAGCCATAGCATATCTCTTTGCTTTATCTGGCATTTTCAGTGCTTCATTATACCTGTTTTTTTCAAACAGACATTTTGTACGGAAATCTTCAGGACACTGCTTGCTGGCAAGATATAGATCAATCTGCTCATCCGCTGCATTTTTTACCGCATGAAAGACTGCTGAGGCGCGATTACCTTCTTCAACAGCCTTTTTGCGTGCAGGATCTATCTTATGCGCATCAAGCCATGCTGTAATCACTGCTATGATCAAACTGATGGTTAAAACAAAAATGCCAAAATCAAATTTTGCAAAACCATATGATTTTTCCACCTGTCTGCCAATTCCACGCCAAAAGTAAAAAGAAAATACAACGGCAATCATATAAGATACCCACTGTCCTTTTTTTACATGACCAATTCCGCAAAAAATGCCCATGATGCACATAGCGATGATAAATAGTGAATACCATCCAGAAAAGTAAAGTGCATTAAAGCTTTCACTGAAGCCTGCTACAGATTGTGAGGCAAAAGGAAAAAACAGTGAAAGAATACTAATGATTGCAGCAATAACCGGAATAATATTGAAATTCATCGTTTTGAGGTTGTTCACAAAATTCCCACTGTGAAATGCTTCACTGAGTGGTCCGAATATCAACTCAACGATATCATCATCTTTATTCTTATTTCTGTTTACTGTCTTTCTTGTTGCGCCCGGTTTATGATCTGTCTGTTCTGTTGTTTTCTTCGATTCAAGTCGTCCATCATTCTGTTGCGGTGCAACTGGAACAGGTGATCTCCTGTCTTCAATTTGTGCGCCACAATAATAGCAAAACGTTGCTTCATCTGGAAGTTCATTTCCACATTTTCTGCAAATCATAATACATCTCCTTGTTTAAAGTATTATATTGGTTTTCTGGTGCAGTGAACCAATATGACGCACATAAGAAAAAAAAGAGCCATCCGAAGTGGATGACTCAATTTGATACTGTAAATCAGTAATTACTGATCGTTAGCCTTCTTGACGAGCTTGCTGTAACGGATCTGCGCATCAGAGAGTGTCTTTGCGAATGCCTTTTCAGCTGCTTCAGCACCTCTCAGCTTAGGGAGGTTGAAGTAACGTGCTTCGTTCATCAGGAAGTCATGGAACTTGGACCAGTCTGGTTCCTTGGAATCGATCTGGAGTGGCTTTTCAAGGCGCGGATCATAACGGTAAAGTGTGACATAACCACAATCAACCGCATTCTTCTGAACCTTAGGTGCATTTACGAGACCACCCTTGATACCCTGTTCTGCACATGGGCTGTAAGCGATGATCAGGGAAGGACCATTGTAGGATTCAGCTTCCTTGAATGCCTTGATGCACTGTGTCTGGTTAGCACCCATGGAAACAGATGCTACATAGCAGTGACCATATTCCATAACGATCTGGCCGAGGTCCTTCTTGGACTGTGCCTTACCACCAGCTGCGAACTTCGCAATGGAAGCAGCCTGGGAGGACTTGGAGGACTGACCACCAGTGTTGGAATAAACTTCTGTATCGAGAACGAGAACGTTGACATTGAGATCGTTAGCCATGACATGATCAAGTCCGCCGTAGCCAATATCATATGCCCAGCCGTCGCCACCAACGATCCATACGGACTTGGAAACGAGGTCTCTCTTCATCTCGAGCAGAACCTTGACATCTTCATTGGAAGAAGCTTCAACATTCTTGACGAGAGAATCAACAACTGCACGCTGTGCATCTCTGTCATCACCTGCTGCAATGTAAGCCTTGAAGTCTGCTGCAAGAGCATCTTCAACCTTGTCCATGTTGTCTTCCATTGTCTTCAGGATCTTGCTGGACTTGTAGGACTGTGCAATAGCCATACCGAAGCCGTATTCAGCATTATCTTCGAACAGGGAGTTAGCCCAAGCAACACCATTGCCATCCTTGTCAGAAACAAATGGTGTAGAAGGTGTAGCAGAGCAGTAAATCATGGAGCAGCCTGTTGCGTTGGCAACGAGCATATCCTTACCAAATAGCTGGGAAGCCAGTCTGTAGTATGGAGCTTCACCGCATCCTGGGCAGCAGCCGGATACTTCGAAGTATGGCATCAGGAGGGATGTACCAGCAACTGTGTTCTGGTTACCATACTGTGCCTTGTATTCTGTTTCCTTATAGAGGTAATCAGCAAGAGGTTCAGCACCTTCTGCTTCAACGATGTCAACTGCAGAAAGAGCCTTTGTAGGACATGCATTGATACATACGCCACAGCCTACGCAGTTCATCGGAGAGAGCTGGATTCTGTAAACGAGTCCATCTTCCTTGGCACCCTTATAAGCAGGTGTTGGTTCCTTGACTGTCCATTCAACATTGCATTCCTTTGCAATGGATTCAGCCTTGGCAGCTTCTTCCTTGTTGAGAAGGAATGGACGGATTGTTGCATGCGGGCAGACGAATGCGCACTGACCACACTCAACGCACTTGCTTGCATCCCATGTAGGAACCATAGCAGCGATGTTTCTCTTTTCCTTGAAAGCAACGTTTTCAGGAATAGAACCATCGATGACATCTGGCTTCATGAAGTCAGAAACCTTCATGTCATAACCACCGAGAGAGTTGATAACCTGAACGTTTGTATCGAAGTGGTCATCACCTGTCAGTTCGAACAATGTTCCCTTAACCGGGAGGTTGCTCCATTCAGGCTTGACTGTAACTTCAACAAGACCTTCAGAACCCTTGTCGATAGCTGCGCAGTTGTTGTTAACAACATCATCACCCTTACGTGCATATGTCTTGCGGGCAGAATCCTTCATGAGTTCTACGGCTGTGCTGTAAGGCATGATCTGCTCGTTGAGCTTGAAGAAAGCACTCTGCAGGATTGTGTTTGTATGACGACCCATGTGTGTTTCCTGAGCAAGCTTGTTAGCATTGATGATGTAGAACTTTGCATGACGGTCAGCAAGACCCTTCAGCATTCTGTTCGGCAGTCTGTCTTCAACTTCATCAGCGGACATTGTTGTATTCAACAGGAATGTACCGCCATCCTTGAGGTCACGGACCATATCGAACTTGAAAGCATAGGATTCAAGAGAGCAGGAGATGAAGTCAGCCTTATCGATATAGTATGGAGAATGGATAGGGCTCTTACCAAATCTCAGATGGCTTCTTGTAACGCCACCAGCCTTCTTGGAGTCATATGCGAAGTATGCCTGGGAATAGAGATCTGTGTTGTTACCGATGATCTTGACAGTGGACTTGTTAGCACCAACTGTACCATCGGAACCAAGACCATAGAACAGGCAGGATGTATAGTCTGCATCAACCTTGATATCAACCGGTTCAAGGGAGAGATTTGTAACATCATCTTCGATACCGATTGTAAACTCTTCCTTAGGTTCATCCTTCTTGAGTTCTTCAAAGACAGCATTGATATCGGATGGGTTTGTATCCTTGGAAGAAAGACCATAACGGCCACCGATGAGTGTGATGTCCTTGTGGTTGCGCAGTGCATACTCAACATCGAGGAACAGTGGTTCACGTGTACCAACTTCCTTGGCACGGTCAAGAACAGCAATCTTCTTTACAGTGGAAGGAAGAACTGCTTCCAGATGCTTCTGAGAGAATGGACGATACAGATAAACCTTGATGAGACCTACCTTTTCGCCTCTCTTTGTGAGTGTGTTGATTGTTTCTGTGATGGTGTCTGTAACAGAACCCATAGCGATGATGATTCTTTCAGCATCAGGTGCACCAACATAGGTAAATGGAGCATAGTCACGACCTGTATGTTCGCTGACAGCCTTCATGTACTTTTCAACAATTTCAGGAACAGCAGCATAATGCAGGTTCTGTGCTTCAGCAGCCTGGAAGTAGATATCGTCGTTCTGGGAACCGCCTCTTGTGACTGCATTTCCATGTGGATTCAGTGCATGTGCACGGAATGCCTCGAGCTTTTCTTTTGGCAGAAGGCTCTTGAGGAAGTCGTAATCCATGACTTCGATCTTGTCGATTTCATGAGATGTACGGAAACCATCAAAGAAGTGCATAACAGGAACGGAACCGTCAATTGCAACAAGGTGTGCAACACCAGCCAGGTCCATGCAGTCCTGAACAGAGTGAGAGCACATCATGACAATACCTGTCTGACGGCAAGCGTAAACGTCCTGGTGATCACCGAAGATGGAGAGTGTATGTGTAGCAAGGGATCTTGCTGCTACATGAATGACGCCCGGAAGCATCTCACCCTTCAGCTTGTAGATATTTGGGATCATCAGAAGAAGACCCTGGGAAGCTGTGAAAGTTGCAGCGAGAGAGCCAGCCTGCAGAGCACCGTGAACAGCACCAGCAGCACCGCCTTCAGACTGCATTTCAACAACCTTGACTTTGTCTCCGAAAATGTTCTTACGACCAGCAGTTGCCCAGTCATCAACATGTTCTGCCATCGGAGACGATGGTGTGATCGGATAGATACCAGCTACTTCTGTAAATGCATACGCGGAATGCGCAGTAGCAGTATTACCATCCATGGCTTCGAAAACCTTTTTGTTTTCTGTACTCATAATTCCTCCTAAACTCTTTGAATTATACTCCATCATGTAATCGTTTTCCACCACCCGAAACGTTAAATTTTCTTAACAGATGACTGAAATAAAAAAGATGCTTTATTCCAGCACCTTTTTTACTCAACTTTACTTAGCGTTATTCATTGAACGCATCACCTGACGGATCTGCGCTTCGGACGGCTTGCGTCCCATCTGCATGAACATTGCCCGGATCATCTTTTCGTTGACCGGCGGATTTTCCTTCAATTCCTTTTCAAAGTGTTTCTTTGTCAGAAAGAATGAAATTGCTGCACCCAGCAGTCCACCAGCAATAAACCAGAGCAGGGACGACCAGAATTCACCCATGTAATACACCACCTATCTGTTTAATAACATGCACTATTTTACCGATTTTATGCATTTCTTGCAACTGTTCACTTATGTAGTCCTTCCTTTTCATAGCGGGCCGCCTCCATAAGACCCCCGGCAAACATATATTCTGCACAATCTGTGACCTTGATGAGTTCAGGCACAAATTCCGGCTGGATGATTTTGGCAAGACTGTTGTGAAGTTCCTGCATATCCGGAACCATGTCACAATAGATGGCAATGAGCTCCGGATCGATGTTGGCGATCACCGAAACAAGATATTTTGTCACAATTTCCAATGTACCCTCTGGTGTGAGGGCAAGCACATTCGGGTCATCCGAAAAACCGATCGTATGGAAGACATATTGCATTTCACCAGACAGATTGTTTCTGCCCGTCAGCAGTCTGCCATTGACTATATTGCCAATACCGGAAGTTCTTGCGGCAAGCGGATGAAAGTAGAAACTGAGATTTTTTGTCTTGTTCTGCAGGCCATAGAAGCCAAGTGCCATCGCATTGGCATCGTTCATAAAGATAAACTTTCTGTTATAGCGCTCTGTAAACATCTTGCGGATATCCACATTGTAAATACCTGGCTGACGGAAGGTAAGACAGCCATCAAAATAGACACCCGGTGTCAATATGACAACCGTTTCAATATCCGGTTCCCTTGCGATGGCAACATCCATCAGATCTTCGAGGTCACTCAGCCTGTACTTGTCCTTGATGACTTCACCAAAGCGGATCACAAGCCCTTTTTCATATGTGCGGTAAAGAATGCGCACCGACTGGTTTTCAATGAGAATAGCAATTGTCAATGTCTTTTTCAGACACCTGAACTGTTCCCTTTCAGCTGGCACCTTCTGCCCTTCCTCTTCTTCTTCCCTCTCATGAAGCTTCCTTGCCACAAGCGAAATGAGCTTTGGTACATCATATGCACCGAAAATTGTGGCAGGGACACAGATGACAAGCTGGTCATTGAGAATGCCCTTTACCTTTTCATACATATAGGAAATCTGTGGGGCAAGAAGCACGATGTCACTTTCAAAAGCAGTCGCAAACAACCGGCTGTAGTTAACAGCCTGGAAAGAAAAGTTCATATTCAGCAGTTCACTTGCCTCATTGAGCTTTTCGGTAAAGTAAGACGTTGTAATACCACTCGTACAGCATAAAAGAACCTGAATCTTCTTTTCCTTCTTCAAAGCTTTCAAAGATGAGATCATCTCCTTGAACAGCTCTTTGGCATGTTCAAGATCTTTCAGTTCGAAGTGAAGATAAAAAGCCACCTTCTCATTTTTCAGATTGACAATCTTCAGCTCCACGATTTTGAATTCATTGATCTCATGGACGACAACACTACCCTGTGCATAATCCGTATCGATTGTGATATATTCCTGCTCATTTTCCTTTGCCAGATGCATCGTATAGTCAGGATCTTTCTGATCCATGACATATTGCAGGAAGGATGTAATGATTTCAGCTGCCATAATCACCTCTCCTTCTATTATACGGTTGTTTTTACCGGCATATTATGACGAAATGCGCTTTCCAAAAGAAAAACCGCCCAAAATGGACGGCAAATCATTCCCAAACAGCCGAAGGGGTTGATATGTTCCCTCTTCTGTAGAGGTGGGTATCCTTGGTCATTCGTCAGGATCCCCGACCGTATCGGGTATTCAACACAGAAATCTCCAGTCAGGATTCCCTTATATCAAAGTGTAGGAAAAATATGTAATCCTCCGGCAAGAAGTATTATAGCGGATGATTTTACAATTAACAGTCTTGACAGGATTAATCTTTATCTGTATGGTGTTCTGCTATTGCAATGCCGAGTACATCGAGCTGTGCCTGATCGACCACATTTGGTGACTCACTCATGAGGTCCATCGAACTGTTTGTTGTCGGGAAAGCCACAACATCGCGGATGTTATCTGTACCGGCAAGTACCATGGTCAGTCTTTCAAGACCAATACCTACCCCACCATGAGGTGGCGTGCCATAGCGGAAGGCATCAAGGAAGAATCCAAATCTTGCCTTTGCTTCTTCCATGGAAAGACCAATTGCTTCAAATACCTTTTCCTGCAATGCCTGATCATGAATACGGATAGAACCGGAAAGCAGTTCATAACCGTTGACAACAAGGTCATAAGCACGGGAATTGACGTGTTCCGGATCGGTGAACAGCTTGTCGATATCTTCCTCATTTGGTGCTGTAAACGGATGATGGGCTGCAACCCAGCGCTGTTCTGCCTCACTATATTCAAACATCGGGAAGTCGGTAATCCAGGCAAAGCGGTAAACTCCATCATGCTGTATGCGGTCCAACTCATGGGCAAGGCGTACGCGCAATGCACCAAGTGCACTTTGTACGACAGATGGCTTATCCGCAACGAAGAGCAGAAGATCGCCATCTTTGACATCAAGCCTTTCCACTATTGCCTGTTTTTCTTCCTCAGACAATGGCTTGGCAATACTGCCATTCAATGTGCCATCTGCCATCTTGAGGTAGGCAAGTGCCTTTGCCCCAAAGCCGTGCTTTACAAATTCCTGCAGGGCATCCAGACCTTTGCGACTATAGTGATCTGCTGCATTTTCAAACTTCAGACAGCCGATTTCTCCACCAGCTTCCACAACATTTTTGAATACAACAAATGCAGTATTTGCAAAAAGATCCGTGAGATCATTGATCTCATTGCCAAAGCGAAGATCAGGTTTATCTGTACCAAAACGGCGCATGCTTTCGTGCCATGGAATGCGCACAAAGTGCTCTTCGAGCTCCACACCCTTCGTACCCTTGAAGATTGCCTGCATCAGCTTTTCAACAAGGGCGAAGATTGTTTCTTCATCCCCAAATGACATCTCGATATCAATCTGGGTGAACTCCGGCTGTCTGTCCGCACGAAGGTCTTCATCGCGGAAACATCTTGCAATCTGGAAATACTTCTCCATGCCAGAGATCATCAACAGCTGTTTGAAGATCTGCGGAGACTGTGGAAGTGCCCAGAATCTGCCATTGTAAATACGGGATGGTACAAGATAGTCCCTTGCGCCTTCCGGGGTGCTTCTTGCAAGAATTGGTGTTTCCACTTCCACAAAACCTGCATCATCAAGGACGGATCTTGCGATCATGCAGATCTTATGGCGAAGCATCAGATTCTTCTGCAATACCGGTCTTCTCAAATCCAGATATCTGTACTTGAGACGGGTATCCTCATTTGTCTTTGTATCATCGCTGATATCAATCGGTGAAGTCTCGGCACTGTTGACAATGTTGACAGATTCAGCAGTCACTTCAATTTCACCAGTCGGCATATTTGGATTGCTTTCCTTGCGTACACCAACAGTACCGGTTACCTGTAAAATATATTCATTACGTACATCTTTGATTTCTGCTGCTGTATTTTCACCAAAGACAATCTGTACAAGTCCACTGCGGTCACGCAAATCAACAAAGACAAGGGAACCAAAATTTCTTCTCTTGTTAACCCAGCCAATCAGTGTGACACGTTTTCCCGCATCTTCTTTGCGCAATGTTCCACATCCACAAGTTCTTTCCATCATTTACCAAGCCTTTCTTTCAAACCTTCCACAAGCTGCGTGCGCTGCAGCGTTGCCTGTTCTTTTTCACCACTCTTCTTGAGGTTGACAGTACCCTGTTTCACCTCATCTTCTCCCATGATCACAATCCATTCTGCCCCAAGTCTGTCAGCACTCTTGAACTGTGCCTTGAGACTTCTTTTGGCATAATTGCCTTCTGCGGCAAGTCCTGCTTTGCGCAGATCCTGTACCGTTGTCAATACATCATGGGCAACATCACCAAGTCCGATGACATATACATCAAGACCCTTTTCTTTGCCAAAGTCATGTCCCTCTTCTTCTGCCAGGCTGAGCAGTCTTTCAAGACCAATCGCAAAACCGATGCCACTCATCTCAGGTCCACCATAGTATTCGACGAAATGGTCATATCTGCCTCCGGCAAATATGGTTGCCTGGGCCCCGCTGTCAGGTCTTGTTGAGACAACTTCAAATACCGTATGGGTATAGTAGTCAAGACCTCTCACGAGTCTTTCATCAATTTCATATGGAATGCCAATGGCATCCAGCGCCGCCAGAACCCTGTCAAAGTATGTTCTGGATTCTTCATTGAGATAGTCAGAAAGCTTTGGCGCATCCATCATAAACGGTTTGTCATGATCCACCTTGCAGTCAAGAATGCGCAATGGATTCTGTTCAAGACGGCGATGACAATCCCCACACAATTCATCAAGATGCGGTGTGAAATAGTCCTTCAGTGCTTTGCGGTATGCCGCACGGCTTTCATCATCGCCAAGGGTATTGATCAAAACCTTCACACTGGAAATATCCATGGATTTGACAATGTCATAGCCAAGGGCAATGGTTTCCGCATCCACTTCTGGTGACTTGACGCCAATGTTTTCTACACCAAACTGGTGGAACTGACGCTGTCTGCCCTTCTGGGGACGTTCATGTCGGAACATGGCGCCCATGTAATAGAACTTTGCCGGCAGATCCATCGTGCCATACAGCTTGTGCTGGTCAAATGCACGGATGACACCAGCTGTACCTTCTGGTCGTAATGTATAGGAGTCAGACCCTGTTGTGAAGGTATACATCTCCTTGTTGACCATGTCCGAACTGTCGTTGGCACGGGCAAATACATTTGTGCTTTCAAAATATGGTGTGCGGATTTCACGGTAGCGGTAATGTTCCGTCATCGCACGGATTCTGTTTTCCACATCATGCCATTTTCCCATTTCATCCGGAAGAATGTCATATGTGCCCCGGGGTGTCTGATAATTCATACTTATGCCTCCTTAAAATAAAAAGCGTCCTCATCCAAGGACGCTGTTAGCGCGGTACCACCTCAGTTTACAGCAAATGCTGTACGCTTTATGCTTTAACGCAGCTGACGTCTTTCCTACTGCTGTTTCAGAAAGAATTCTCCAGAGTGTCTTTTCTCCTGTAAGCAACCGGTGCTTTCACCTGACCACCGTCTCTCTTGAAGCCGCAAAGAGAATTTCTCCTTCATCGAACACGCAGTATTATAGCATCAATGCGATGCCCTTTCCACAGAAATCACCGATTCTATCTTGCGGATATTGGCCATCACATTATTGAGATGGTCAATGTCCTTTACACTGATCTGCAATTTGATGGTCGAAACAAGAGACTCCTGGTCCACTACCGCATTGATGGCACTCATCGGTGCTTTGACCTGGGAAATGACAGTCACAATATCCGTCACAAGGAACTGACGGTCATGGGCTTTGATGAGCAGATCGCTGATATAGGAGCGCTCACTGTCTCCATCATCCCACTGTACATCAATTCTTCTCTCTTTGACATTCTGCATATTGATGCAGTCAGCACGATGTACCTTGACACCGACACCTTTGGAAATATAACCGATGATCGGATCACCATAGACAGGCAGACAACAGCCGGCAAGGGACATCTTCATCGATTCAATACCAGGTACGATGACACCAAACTTCGATGTTGCCCGTCTTTTGACAGGTTCTCTGCTCATCACCCTCTGCAGCATTTCTTCGTTGTTCAATGTCCGCTTCTGGTTTGTCAGTTTCTGACAGACATCGGTTGGGTTGATGGATTTCACGGCAATGCCATGCATGAGATCTGTATAGGAATTGACATTGAAATTCTTCATGATCGCTTCATATTTCTTGCGATCTTTATATTCCTTGAGATCAAATCCACGTTTGCGCAACTCATCGAACATGATCTTTTCACCATCTTCGACACGCTTTTCTTTTTCTTCATTTTCACGACGTGTAAGATAAGCGCGGATCTTGTTGCGAGCCTGGTTGGATTTGACAAATTTGAGCCAGTCTTCACTTGGACCGGTACCCTTCATGGTTTTGATCTGCACTACATCACCTGTATGCAGCTCCGTATTGAGTGGCACCATGACATCATTGACGATGGCACCAACTGCCGTATGTCCTACATCAGTATGAATACGGTAGGCAAAATCAATCGGCGTAGCCCCATTTGGCAGGTCAACTACCCTGCCCTTAGGGGTCATGACATACACATTGGCTTCAAAGACATCATGTTGCAGCATGGCCATATATTCAGAAGCATTGTCATTTTCTGCTTCCTCAGAATAAACCGCAAAGTTCTTGAACCATGACAGCTTGTCCTCAATTTCCTTCTGTTCTTTCTTGGCATCATAGCGGTTGCCTTCCTTATAGCGCCAGTGGGCTGCAATACCTCTTTCTGCGACCTGGTCCATCTCTTCCGTACGGATCTGCACTTCAAAGATCTTTCCGTCATCTCCGATGATCGTCGTATGCAATGACTGGTACATATTTGTCTTTGGTACCGCAATATAATCTTTCAATCGTCCCGGTATCGGTTTGTACTTGGCATGGATGTAACCAAGGATTTCATAACAGTTGAGTTCCGTTCTTGTCACAATGCGGATGGCGAGAAGATCAAGTATCTCATCGAACCGCTTATGCTTTTTGACCATCTTGTTATAGATGGAATACAGATGTTTGGATCTGCCGAAGATGCGAAATTCAAGATGATTTTCCCGTAACATATCCGATATCTCAGAAATCATATGGCTAACAGCCGCATCACGCTCTGCTTTCTTTGTTTCAACAAGAGACGCAATATGGTAATACTCATTGCGATTCAGATAATAGAAACAAAGATCTTCCAGTTCATTTTTGATAGCACTGATACCAAGCCGGTGGGCAATCGGTGCATAAATGTCCAGGGTTTCTGCCGCAATGCGCTTTTGCGAAGCTTCTGGCTGGTATTGCAATGTGCGCATGTTATGCAGACGGTCTGCCAGTTTGACCAGAATGACACGTATATCCCTGGCCATGGCAATGAATATCTTCCGGTGATTGCTCGCCTGATATTCCGGATCATCTTTGCCCTTGTACTTCAATGTACCAATCTTTGTGACCGCTTCGACAATCTCCGCTATTTCCTCATTGAACTTTTCGGCAAGTTCCTGTTTTGTGACACCGGTATCTTCAATGGTGTCATGGAGAAAACCTGCCGCAATGGTCGAAGGCCCAGCCTGCAGCTCCGCAAGGATGTAGGCAACATTGATCAGATGAATGATATATGGCTCACCAGATTTGCGAAACTGTCCGGCATGGTGCTCGGTCGCAAAGTTGGCAGCCCTCTCAATGAGCGCAATGTTATCCGGATTGGAAATATACTTGCGCACTTCATGCATCACATCATCTACACCAACTACCTGATGGTCTTCCATAACATTCACCTCCCCAATCTTTGAAAAAATCGAAGTAAAAAACTTCGATTCATATCTGCTTACTGATCACTCAGTTTCATGAGTGACTTGACATTATAATTCTTCAATGCAGCATTCTGCTCAATACCAGTCAGTTCCACAACAAAAGCAAGACCTGCGACTTCCCCACCAAGTTCTTCAATCATCCTGCATGTTGCTACTGCTGTACCACCTGTCGCAAGAAGGTCATCCACAATCAGAGCCTTCTGTCCTGGCTTGATGGCATCCTTATGCATGAACAGTTCATTGGAACCATATTCAAGATCATATTTACAGGAAATCGTCTCACGTGGCAGTTTGCCAGGTTTTCTGACCGGTACAAAACCAATGCCGAGTTCAGTCGCAACAGGCGCACCAAAGATAAAACCTCTGCTCTCTGGTCCAACAATGACATCCGCACCTGTTTCTTTCGCAAAATCCGCAAAACGCCATGTGGCTTCACGGAATGCTTCCCCATCCGCAATGAGCGGTGTCACATCACGAAACAGAATACCCTTAGTCGGGAAATCCCTGATCGAAGCAATATAGTCTTCAAGGTTGAGTGCCATAGTACAAATCCTCCAAAATCAAAATATAAATGTATTATACAACAAATTGTGCTCAACGCATTTCCTCAATCACAAGCTGACAGCTGATTCTGTCATGAAAATGATTCAGACATGGCTTTCCGATGATAATGGATGGGTCATCTTTTGCCTCGACGCCTTTATAAGAGAACAGTACCCCATCAAAACCACCACAGTTATTGGCAAAGCGATAACGGGAAACACGCTGTCTTTTCATCACATCGAGCTGTACCGGATTACGCAAAGCAAAGATAGGCTGCACGATGTCCTTTGGATATGGGTTGAACAAAGAAAGTCCGGTAATTTCATCCATCGTTATATCATCTGCGTCACACAGAATTGCCGGTATTTCCTCTTCCTGATAGATAAAACCACTGTCTTTCATCTTCTGCTGGACTTCTTTTGTAAAATCATCCAGCCTTTCACGGGGAATGGACAGCCCGGCTGCCATGGCATGACCGCCAAAAGCAAGCAGATCATCAAAATCTGAAAAGAAGTCATAAATATTAAAGCCTGGTACACTTCTTGCACTGCCGACAAGATGATCTTGCGCATCCGCAAAGACAAGCGTTGGCTTATGATACGAAGAGGCAATCTTCCCTGCCACAAGGCCACTCACACCAGCTGAGAAAGACTGGTCATATACTAGCAGGAAATCTTCTTCATGGAGAAGCTTCTCGGCTTTTTCCGTCATCCTGCGGGACAGGTTCTTCCGGTTTGTATTCACTTTTTCAAGCTGCAGTGCATAAGATTCAATCTGCCTTTCATCTTTCAATAAAAGGTAGCGCACAAGTGTATTGACATTGGAATCATCATCCATGCGGGAGATGGCATTGAGCTTTGGCACTATTTCAAAAGCAACCGTTGTCTCATCAATCACACTGCTACTGACAAGTCTTCTGAATGGTTTCATGACACCATTGTTGAGATATTGCAGACCTTCATAGACAATGGAACGCGTCTGTTTCCATAAAGGCATCACATCACCAATTGCTGCAACTGCCGCAAGGACAATGCTTTCTTTGTCATTGCCAATGAGCATCCTGCTGATCTGTAAGGCAACACCTGCCCCTGACAATGTGGAATATGCCTCTTCCATATAATCGGGATGCACAACAATATCACCAGGCACTTCTTCTTCGATGACATGGTGGTCTGTGACAATGACTTCCATGCCAAGTTCATGAGCTGCCTCTATAGCTTCTGTTGCCTTGACCCCATTGTCCACAGTGATAATGAGGCTGTAACCCTTTTGTTTTGCAAGGCGTACTGTTTCTGGGCGAAGACCATAACCTTCCTTCAGCTTATCGGGAATGTAATAGCCATTGGCAATGCCAAGAACATCCAATGTCTTTTTCATGATGGCAGTTGCACATATGCCATCCGCATCATAGTCACCACCGATGAACACGAGCTCACGGTTGTTTCTGGCTTTGACAATTCTTTCTGCCGCCTGCTTTACACAATCCGCTTCTGATGTTCTGATGGGTTCTGGTTCCCTGAGTTCTCTGATCTTTGTTTCATCAAGACGGGAAGCTGCTGCCACCTTTGCCAGAAGCTTTGGAAGTCCATAAGCGCTGCTGTACTCCCGTTCATCAATATCTACGATCTGATAACCCATTATTTCTCCAAGGCAAGTCTTGTAAAGACTTCGCCCCTTTCTTCAAAATTCTTGAAATGATCATAGGAACTTGCGGCAGGAGACAACAGACAGATATGTCCAGGTTTGGTGATCTTCTTTGCCAGATGCACTGCTTCCGCAAGATCTTCCACCATGAACAATCCTTCCCGCAAAAGGTGTTTTTCCTGCATTTCATGATAGATGCGTTTGCCGCTTGCATACATGAAAATGATCTGCAGGTCATTTCTTTCATAGAGGAATTCTTCAAACATATCATAGGAAATGCCACGGTCCATACCACCAACAAGCACTGTGTCCACATAGTCTAATGCCTCAACTGCCTTGATGCATGTTTCCCCAATGGTAGAAATTGAATCATTGACATAGCGGATACCATCCTTTTCGCCAATATATGCGAGACGATGTGGCAAAGGACGGAATTTCTTGACCGCTTCCTTGACCTGTGTATTGGTTACACCATAGAGGGTGCTGATGAAGTAAGCAATGGCAAGGTTTTCAAAATTGTGGGCACCAATCAGGCGGCTCTCACGAATGGCAAGGGTATGTTCTGGACCAATGAGGGTTGTACCATCCGCATAGATGTCTTTTCCGATCGTATAAACACGTTCGTTCCAGGGCTGTATATAACATTTGAGATCCGGATGAATGATGGCAATATCATCTTCATCCTGGTATTTGAGAATATTTGCCTTGGCTTCAGCATATTTCTCAAATGTGCCATAGTGGTCAAGATGTTCTTCATACAGATTGAGGAAGACCGCAATATGAGGAGAATGCGTGCAATACTCCAGCTGATGACAACTCAGTTCAAAGCAGGCAAGTTCGCCTTTTTCCATATCATCGATCACATCAAAACATGGGACACCGATGTTGCCACAAAGGTTGACCATGCAGGCTTCTTTCAATAAAGCATAGACAAGGGAAGTCGTTGTGCTCTTGCCCTTTGTACCGGTAATACCGATGGTTCTTTTCCCATAGTGCTTCAAAAAGAGATCTGTCTCTTCGGTAATTTTAGAGGTATCAATGCCATCTCTTACCACAATACCCGGTGATTTGATGATCATGTCACAGGCATTGAAATCAAATGTATCATCCGCAAATACTTCAACATTTGCATCACCATTCCGGATAGCTTCAAAATCCGCATCACTTCTTTCCGCAATGGCAATCTTCATATCCGGAAACAATCTGCGGATAAAGGCAAGCGTACTTCTGCCTTCTCTGCCCATTCCCCAGATTACGATCTTTTTTCCTTCAAATTCCTTTTTCCATGTCGCAAGACTCATTTCAATTCCTCCAGTCTTTTCAAAAGAAGTGTTTCATATTGTGCAGGTACCAGATTCTCCTTCTGGTATTCCATCAGATTTACCGGCTTGTTGCGATAGACATCCGCATAGGATGAAGAAAGGTAATACTTGTAAAGAACTGGTAAGGCAAGACCATCTTTTTCAAAGCGGCTGATGGCCATCATCACTGCCTGGTTGACCTCATCTCTTGTGCCAACACATTCAAATGGTTTGTTGTCGACAATACCAGTTAGTTCTTTGAAGAGGTCCAGCATGCTTTCATCATTGAGCATATCCCTGCCAAAGATGGCAATGACTTCTTCTTTGGAAAGGAAGGCCTGTAACATAATGCATACAAACAGACACTTTGCACAATGACCACACCACTTTTCTTCCTTCTGTCCGACATTACAGGAACGAAAAACAGAATGATATTGTTTCAATGTCGAAAAGATAGCAGCAATCTGTAACTCGCTGATGCCTCTTAACAAAGAGAAGTAATGAATGGAATCATCAAGGTAGTCTTTGACATAATTGTTAAAGTCCAGCTCAAATTCAAATGTCTTGGAATACTGGTGGTTGACCGTTGAATCTTTGACCGTGGATTCATTGGCACTTGCCTCATTGGAAAGCACAATATAGCGGCAATGGTAAACAAGGGCTGTGAGATATGCCGCAAAGGCAGCCATGGCAGAAAATGGTGTATGACCATTGAGATAGCCTTCTTTGTTCAGCTTCAGCATCCTTTCATCAAGGGTGCGCATCGGATTGATGAAATGATCCCCATCATACCCAGCCGCGTGTGAGGCATGGATGGCACTTTTGACATTACCGATGACAAAGGCATAGTTTTCTTCTTTATACTGCTTTAAAACATCCAGGCTGACAAAGGAATCCTTTCCTCCACCTACCGGTATGAGGTTGCCATGGAAGGCATAATCAATTTCTTTACCCGTTGCCTTTTCTCCAGTGGAAACAATATCCATGAAGCTATCCATATCCGTTTCAATGCCATTGGTGTAGAAAAACTCCCCAAGACCATGGAAATAAAGCTTCTTCCACCAGGAAACCTGCTCTTCCGTAAGACTGCCGCACTCCACAATAACACATGGTGGACAGGCAAGCTTCCAATAGCTGATCAGCTCTACCATACCAAGGGAAAATACCGCTTCTTTGAATAATCTGTATTCTTTCATCATCACTGCGCCACATGGTTTCTGCAATGTGAATGTAGGAGCAAAGGAAGAAAGTGACTCTATTTCAAGATCATAGGTAATCCGGATTGTCTTTTCATCTTCTTCAATTGCATACCCGTGGTAGTACATTTTCGGGTACCGTTTTCTCAATTCATTATATTCCATGTTTTCCTCCATTGATTTCTGCAATAAGACCAATTACCTCATTGAGGTCATTGCGCCTGTATTCCAGTGCCTTCTCCATTTCCGCATCTGCTTCAATCATATCTTTAATCCAGCAGGAATGCATCCCCGCTGCTCTTGCGGCAAGAATGCCAGCCTTGGAATCTTCCAGTACAAGGCATTCCTCAGGTTTAACCCCGAGTACTTCTGCCCCTTTCAAAAAGATTTCCGGATCTGGTTTGGCACGGGTAACCATGTCACCGGTTATCATTGCATTATACGATAAGGAAACAGAAACTGTACCTAGAAGTGTTTCAACATATACTTTTGGACTGCTGGAACAGATCGCAATTTTATACTTGTTTTCATTCAGCCAGGCAAATAGTTCAATCAGCCCGGGTTTGTTCAATGTGTCCTTCGCACATGATTTCCAGAAATCAAGGTTGAAGCGCTTTTGGGATATTTTATCCCGTACAGATGAAACCCCGGGAATGCTGTCCATATACTGTTTTGTATACCCTTTGCCAGAACCGGTGATATGCACAAAGAAATCCTCTGGTAACGAAACACCATATTTCATAGCTTCACGTTTCCACATCGTAATTGAAATTCTTTCTGTTTCAAACATCAGTCCGTCACAATCAAATAATACTGCCTGAATCATTCTGTACTCCTCACTAAAAAAGCAGCCATATGGCTGCTTCTATTTTATGCATTTATTCCCTTGAATGTATACTCATCAAGCTCTTCTTTGAACTCTTTCTTCTTTTTCTTCTTCTTTTCACCTGTGTGGAAGCGTTCATAGAGCACTCTCCAGACAGTTGGTGCGATGAAGATGGAAGAAAGTGTACCAGCCACAAGACCCACAAGCATTGCCATCATAAAGACAAACAGGGAATGAGCACCAATCGCAAGGATGATGATGACCGGGAGAATCGTTGTGATGGATGAGTACAGTGACATCTTGATTGTCTTGTCGAGGGAATCATCCACGACTGCACAAAGTTCTTCGTGGCTCAGCTTTCCCTTCTTTGTCTTCATCACTTCACGGATTCTGTCAAAGACAACAATGGAGTTATTGATGGAATAACCGATGATCGTCAGTAATACGGAAATAACTTCAGTATTGACTTCCAGGCGGCAGATGGAGAATACAGCCAGCACGATGAGCACATCGTGTACAAGGGCAATAAGACAGCCTGCTGCATATTGCCATTCATAACGGATGGTGACATAAAGCATCATCGCAATCCATGCAACAAGGACAAGGATGACGGCATTGCGCACAAGGTCGCGTCCAACAACCGGTGTAACAAGGTTGTCACCTGGTTCTTCACCAAACACTTCCAGGAAGTCAGCCTTGATTTCAGTGATTTCTTCTGTGGTAAGGCTTTCCTTGGTTGTTGCATAAACCGTATTTTCACCAGATGCCTGGTAGCTGAAACCACGATCACCAAAGCCGGCATCTGTCATTGCGGTTTCTACCGAATCGATGGTTACCGGTTCAGCACTTGTCACAGTGAGCTTTGTACCGGAAGAGAAATCAATACCGAGGTTCATGAAGTCTTTGCCACCAGCCGCATTGACTGCACCCAGTACGATACCAAGGACAAGAATGGCAACACTGGCAATAATCTGGAACTTTGACTTTGCACTATAGGCAAATTTGCGTGTACCTGTATAGAACTGCTTTTCTCCTTTGGAAACATCCGGAATCTGGTTTTTCTTTACCGCAAACCAGCCCGGGCGGTTATCCGCAATACCGCTGTTGACGACCGCATTGAGCAGCCACTTGGAGAAGCCGACATTGATGAGCAATGTCATAACAACGGTAATGATGAGCATTGTCGCAAAGCCCTTGACTGCACCATTGCCCCAGATGTACATGATGAGTGCAGCAATCAATGTTGTAAACTGGGCATCGAATACGGCTGCAAAAGAGAGCTGCTGCCCTTTGGCTACAGAACTGCGGACACTGTGTCCTTTATAGAGTTCCTGGCGGATGCGCTCATAGTTGATGATATTGGCATCTACTGTCATACCAACACCGAGTACAAGAGCACCGATGGCGGAAAGTGTAAATGTTGCGCCCATCAGGGAATACAAACCAAATACTGCCCAGATGTACAGCACAAGCATGATGCAGGAAAGCACACCCGGCATGCGGTATGTAATGACCATGAAGGCCATGATGGCAAGAATACTGACAATGCCGGCAAGCGCTGTTTTCTGCAATGCATCTTCACCGAATTCTGCTGAAACAACATTGGATGAAATCTCTGTCAGCTTTACTGGCAGGGAACCGGAATTGATCAGGTTGGCAAGCGTACGTGCTTCTTCTTCTGTAAAATCACCTGAGATGATGCAGTCACCGGTAATTTCAGAAGTCACACTTGCGGCACTGATGTACTTTGGTTCCTCACCTTCTGCTGCCTTTGTTGTTTCTTCACTATAGGAGTCGCCTTCCTGGTAATCCAGCCAGATAACCATGATATTTTCACCACTTGACTTAGCGGCAATTTCACTTGTGATTTCACCAAACTTTGCATCATCCGCAATTTTCAGGGAAACAACCGGCTGTCCATTCTGGTAGGACAAAGATGCCCCACCTTCTTCCAGGATGCTTGAATCTGCCAGTTCATTATCTTCCGTGTCGCGGAATGTAAGGTTGGCAGTTGTTCCGATCATATCACGGGCTGTGTCCTGGTCCGAAACACCCGCAAGCTGTACGCGGATACGGTCATCGCCTTCCACACTGATAGATGGTTCACTGACCCCAAGAACATTGACACGCTTGTTGATGGAATTGACAACTGCGGAAATATCAAAGCTGCCGCCTTCTTCCAGTGGCTCTACCTGATAGAGAATTTCAAAGCCACCGCGCAGGTCAAGACCAAGATTCAGACTGTTTTTGATCGCATTGAATGTTGAAGCAACAAGAACGCCGATC
This sequence comes from uncultured Erysipelotrichaceae bacterium, assembly GCA_949289855.1. Lineage (GTDB taxonomy): Bacteria > Bacillota_I > Bacilli_A > Erysipelotrichales > Erysipelotrichaceae > Bulleidia. Next base: position 10,842 of record CASEPS010000012.1, on the reverse strand, counting down.
AGAATGACAACAATCCAGAATACGGCAAGACCACCTTTTTTCTGTTTCTGTTTCTCCATGCTTTTCTTCTACCCTCCTAACATGTCCTGAAAGTCAGCCAGGTTTCCACTTGCCCCTTCAGTAATGGCAAGCCGTGAAAGATATCGCACAATATCATTCGCTGTCACTTTCAAAACATCATCTGCAGCTTCATGCAGTGAAGAAGGCAATGCTCTTTTCCATAAGAAACCGGAAAGGTATTGCTCAAGATCACTGTATGCAAGAGTGGACAGACCACTGATCTGAAGTTGTTGAAGATGCACAACCATCAACATCTGCACCATAATATTGTTTACATCAAATACTTCTCTGTCCATTCTTCCTCCTGACAACTAACTGATTATAGCAAAAAACATTTTCGATAAACAGTGCTCAGCCAGGGAAAAAACTTTACTTTTTCTTTACTGCCGTATAGAGCTCGGCGCCAAAGTCCAGCGGATAGCGCATATATGGACTCAGCCCGGAACTGTTGAACACAAGTGGCAGCGGCATACCATAGCTGAGTGCTGCACTGCTGGCACATAGCGGCTTCCACAAAAGACGGATGCCAGAACTGCCATCTTCTGCCGTTTCAAGACAGCTTCCCAATTCAGAAGGACAAGGTATATCCAATGGCACAATGGCATTGCGCATACCGATTTCATATTCGCCCTGTTCCAATCCTGCAACATGCATTCTTTCCATCGGTGCAGCAGCCATCATCATCCTGCGGTAAACACCCGTTACGGCTTCTTTTCCATCGCTGACCGTAAAAGACTCATGGGCATCATCACAATCTGTGCGATAGAACGTACCATATTGCAACAGATGACGGTGCTGTTTATACCAGGCGATCTGTTCTTTGATTTCCTTCTTTTCAATATCGTTCAATTCAGTGAGATCAAGCTCATAGCCCAATACGCCAAATGCGGATACCGCAAAGCGCACCGGCAGACTGATGGAACGCATCGTCTGTGCATTTGGAACAGCGGAAACATGTGCTCCCATTGTAGAAAGCGGATAGAGGTAACTTGCGCCCTTCTGAATACCAAGGCGTTCCATAGCATCAGTATCATCACTTGTCCAGATTTGTGGAGAATAACACATCATGCCCGCATCAAACCGGTTGCCACCAGAGGCGCATGATTCCAACAGAATATGTGGACGCTTGTAAAAGATCTCCCCCAACACGCGGTAAAGACCAAGCATATATTTGTAAACAAATGTGCCACTCATCGCAGTCATATGACGGTTCATATCCCATTTGACATAGTCAACATGGCCTTCATCGACCACTCTGCCAACATTTTCGATGATATAGTCCTGCACTTCCCTGCGGCTGAGATCCAGAAGATATTCATACCTGCCAGTGAGATTCCTTCTGCCATCTTCCTGGATGATCCAGTCTGGATGAGCACGGTAAAGATCAGAATCCGGATTGACCGCTTCTGGTTCAAACCACAAGCCAAACAACATATCCATGGCATGAATCTTGTCAGAAAGACCTCTGATACCTTCTGGCAGCTTCTTTGTATTCACATTGTAATCACCAAGTCCGGCATGGTCATCATTTCTTTCTCCAAACCAGCCATCATCGAGTACAAACAGCTCTGCCCCAAGTTCTTTCCCCTGTTGAGCAAGAGAAACAAGTTTTTCTTCATCAAAGGTAAACAGGAACGCTTCCCAGTCATTGACAAGTACCGGTCTTTCCTTATACTGCCATGCCCCACGGACAATATGATGCCGGATGAAATGATGGAAGTGCTGCGAAAGGCTGTTCATACCTGCATCACTGTATGTCATAAAGGCTTCCGGTGTTTCAAGCTGTTCGCCATTGCCGAGTGTCCAGCTGAAGTTTTCATCATTGAAACCACCCATCACCCGCACACAGCCATGTTCATCACGGCTGACAATGCTCTTATGGCTGCCACTGTAGACAAGGTTGAAGCCCCATGCTTCACCATGCATTTCTGTTGTATCATTGCGGCGCAGGATAAAACCAGGGTTTGTCATATTACTGGAAAAACCAGTTCTCGAACTGATGGAGATAGTTCCCGCATTGACCGGAACATCCTTTCTCTGCATTTCCTTTACCCAGTTGCCATGAAATGACATCATGACAAGGTTGTCTTCCATCATATCGAGAGAATAGCTCATCAGCCTGTTGACTGTCAGTTCTTCTTCACTTAGGTTGATCAAAACAGCCCGGCGGGTGATGACATCACTCTTTCCATAGACGGTATAGATGAGGTCCAGTGCCATCCTGCCGGTTTTATCCACCAGGTGTATTGTCAAAGAACCAGACGCATCGTAGGCACATGGAAAGCCATTCTGCATGACCTGTTCTTTATCATCGGTGTCAAATCCTGCAAAGGCAAAATCTGTACTTGTACCACCTGCATAAGAAACAAGACAGGAAGGTGTACGATAGTCGCCTATGCCACTATTGCCATATTCAAATGGTTCAATGTCACGAAAGCTTCTTTGTACATTGTCCTCATATTCAACTGCTGTGCCATATGGCAGAGTCTGTTTGAGCGAAAGTGCTTCTTCATCAGACAAAGATACGCGTCTTCCATAATGAATGTGTTCCAGATGTCCATAGGCATCCACCCGGAACAGATACGATGTATGGTCTGTATGCAAGGCAAACATTCCATTATGTTCTTCGATATACTGGTTCATACGTTCCTCCACTTGTTTTGATTATACTTCATTACAACGAAAAAAAGCTGTCAATTGACAGCTCAGACAAGCGCAATAAACAATCCGATTGCGGCAAAGATGGCTTCCACAAGCCAGAACATGTGGACAACCTTTACCTCTGGCATACCCATGATGCGGAAAGAGAAATGGATTGGTGTATATGGAAACACACGCTTATGGCGGAGTTTGACAGATGTCAGCTGGATGATGACAGAAAGTGTATCCAGTACAAAGACACCCGCAATGACAATGAAGGCAATTTCTGACTTCATGACCATGGCCGCTGCTGCCATAAATCCACCCAATGCCAGTGAACCGGTATCACCCATGAACACCCTTGCCGGTTTTTTGTTGTAATACAGATAACCAAGCAAGGCGCCAATCAAGGAAATAATCAGCAATTCAATGCCACTCTTCCCCTGCACTGCGGCTATGATGGCAAATGCCACCAGGGCAATGGTGGAACATCCCGCACATAGACCATCCATACCATCAATCAGGTTGACCGCATTGGAACCGGCCGCAAACATGACGATGATCAGCAGGAAGTAGCCCCATCCAATATCGAGTGAAATATTGAGAATTGGAATATGCAATGTCAGTTCGAGATGGCTCTTGTACATCAGGAAGATGATGACCGCAAGCACCAGCTGCATCAGCAGTTTTGCCTTCGGGCTGAGTCCATCATTGTTCTTTTTGACAGTGATGAGATAATCATCCACAAACCCAATCAGACCATAGCCGACAAATGACAACATCACAATCCACGTTTCCATATCCCTGAGAAGTGATGGTGTAGAAACAATTGTTACTAGTACCGGAACAAGGATAAACAGGATACCTCCCATAATCGGTGTGCCGGCCTTCTTCTGATCTTCTTCCAGAGAATATTCTGAAATGGACTGGCGGACGCTCATCCGTTTCATATAATCAATAAATTTTGGCATGAGTATCAATACTGCCAAAAGAGAAATCAGAAAACAAAGCAGGAATTTCAACAAAACAAACCCCCTCCTTTTTGTCCGCTATATTATAACGACAGCCCTAACCAAATACAACACGAATATTTGTACCACGGGTTACCGTTGTGCCGGGTGGTATGCTTTGTGAAACGACCACGCCATCATTTTCCATTTCAAAGGCAAAACCGGTTACCGCCCATAGCGAAGCAACATCCTTTCGCGTCCATCCACTCAAATCAGGCATCACAAAACTCTGTGTATCGGTCAGCAGGAATACCCTTTGTCCGGTATCAATTGTCGTACCAGACTTTGGAAACTGGTCAATGACCGTATCCCCACTGCCAAGTACGATCACCTGTGTGCCACTAGCGGAAAGTTTGTCATTGGCATAGGTAATGCTGTGGTTGAGAAGAGAAGGCATTTCACTGCTTGTTACACTAGTGACTGTGGAAGGCTGTTCTACAGGTGTGCCGCTTTCTTCCATATTGTCGGAAAGATGATATTCCTGGGCAACCTTGCGCAGAATATTTGTCACCGCTTCGGTGCGCGTACCAATATTCTGGAAGTTCATGGCAAATGCATAATAGACCATATATTTTGGCTGATTTGCAGGCAGCCCAACCATGATCGAAGAAATGATATAGTCAGTTTCATATGTGCCATTGATCGCCACTTCGGTTGTACCGGTCTTGGCAATAATCGAACATTCCGGTATGCGGTAATTGTAAGCAGTACCACCCTGCTCATTGGCAACCTTATACATGACACTGCGCACCTTTTCAGCAGTCTCTGCCGTAATCGGTTCAGAGACAACTTCTGTTTCTCCCTGGTAGAGCACATTGGCATTGTCATAAGCATCACGGATGGAATCGATGAAATATGGTTTTTTGACGGTTCCATCCCCAAAGATAGCCGTATATGCCTGTAATAACTGTAACATCGTCACCGTAGAACCCTGGCCAAAAGAAAGGTTGATCTTATCTGCCGGCCATGTGAAGTTGAGATGCCCTGCTTCTTCAAGAATGCCATCAGTATTCACATTGGAAAAGAAACCAAATGCATTCAGATAATCGAGAAGTATATCCGGTGTAATATATTCGTTTTCCAAAGTGGCAGCTACCGTATTCAGCGAATATTTGAGACCATCATCCAGGGTTGGATTACTATAGCTTTCATTATGGTAGTTCATGACGCAGCCATAGGCATTTTCAGTATCCATCGTACGCACCGGATTGTTGTTTTCATCCGAGACATAGCAATAGCGGTAACCTTCTGCAGTCGCATTGGAATCATATTTTCCTTCATTGATTGTGGCCGCCCAGGTAAATGTTTTCAATGTAGAACCCGGTTCATAGGGAACCTGTGAACCATAGTTGGAGTAATCTGTTATATCAAGGGTATTGGGATCAAAGGAAGGAGACTGTCCCCAGGCAATGACCTTGCCTGTATCCACTTCCACGACCGCACCCCAGATTCTGTCCGGATGGAATGTTTCATTTGTCGTTGCAAAAGACTGTTCGAGTGTTTCCTGGATGTTTTTGTTCAATGTCAATGTGACATTAGCCCCATTTGTAGCAGAAACGGTTGTTTCCTTCATACCCGGAAGCACAAAACCATCCGCATCTGTCTGGTATGTTGTATAGCCATCTTTTCCGGAAAGATAAGACTCCAGCACCTGTTCAATGCCCATTTTGCCAGAGTATGTACCATCTTCATCACGTGATACATAGCCGATGAGATTGGACGCAAATGTACCAAGCGGATATACCCTTTGCACACTGTCTTCAAATTCAATTCCCGGCAGATCATAGGCTTCTATTGCATCTTTTACTTCCTTGGAAAGGTTTCTGCCTGAATCACCAAGTTCAGTCTGGAACTTTCCCTCCTGGGTAAGGTAACCAAGAACTTTATCATAGGCAATGCCAAGAATTTCCGAAAGAATACCAGCTGTTCCTTCTTTGTCTTTGACATAGGCAGGTGAATCGTCCGCATTCAGACGATTTTCATCCAGAATGCAGATGATGTTGTATGTATGGTTGTCTTCAGCGATGATGTTACCCTGTGAATCATAGATGAATCCCCGCTGGGCATGGATAGTTTCCGTCACCACATTTTTGGTGTCGGCATAGACGGAAAGATCGGTATTGGAACGGGCATGCAGCTTGTGCACAGATACCAAAAAAACATCGGCAATCAGCAAAGCGATACAAACCGATGCGATGACAGTAAACTGTCCGAGAATATTGAAATGCCTTTTGCCAGTGCGATGGCGGCGAGGCTTTCTTTTATCAGCCATTCTGTTCTCCTTCAGCAGAATTTCCGGCAGAAATGGTGATGATGTTGTTCGGGTTCATCGTCATTCCTTCTTCGGAAGTAATGCTTTCTACCCGATTATAATTACCAAGCGTCTGGATATCAATGCGGACTGCATCATTCTGTGTTTCAAGAACAGCAATCTTCGAACTGATATCCTGTGCCTCGGTACTCAGTCTGTTGTTATAGGAACGCAGAAAAAGTGAAGAACCAAGAAATAACAATCCTGAAACAAGTGTCACTTTCAAAGTGATGTTCAACATTTTTGCATTTCTTCTCGCTGCAGCAGATTTCCCTTTTTTTCTGATCGTTGCCATATTTACTACCTCTGGTTATTTCTTTTCAATGACTCTGAGCTTTGCGCTGTGCGCACGATGATTTTCTTCCAGTTCCCCTTCATCTGCCACAACCGGTTTGCGTGTGACAAGGAGGAAGGAGGCCTGCTCCATCTGTGACTGCTTCACGGGAAGCTTCGGCTCTACAAATGGAGCAGAGGATAAGTTTCTGAATGCTGTTTTCACCATTCTGTCCTCAAGGGAATGGAAGGTGATGACAGCGCACCTGCCACCGCTTTTCAATAAGCTGCAGGCTTCTTCAAGACCGCGCTGTAAAGCACCGAGTTCATCGTTGACTTCGATGCGTAATGCCTGGAATGTCTGCTTTGCAGGATGACCCTTGCCATGCAGAACCCTTTCCGGAAGTGCAGAACGGATGACATCGACCAGCTCAAATGTCGTGTCAATGGAATGTTCCTTCCGTTTCCTTTCAATGGCACGTGCAATCTGTTTTGCATAACGTTCTTCTCCATATTGTTGCAAAATACGGACAAGAGCGGAATATTCATATGTATTGACAACCTGCCATGCATCTAATGACTGACTTTTATCCATGCGCATATCCAGCCTTGCATCATAGCGGTAGCTGAATCCGCGTGTTGGATCATCAAACTGTGGAGAACTCACACCAAGGTCCATCATCACGCCATCAACAGCTTCGATGCCCCTTTCGTGCAGTGCTTCTTTCATATGTCTGAAGTCGTCGTGGATGAATGTCACTTTATCGAGGTGATCTTTGAGATTGATCTTTGATTCCTCAATTGCTGTTTCATCCTTGTCAAATGCATACAGATGCCCGTTTTCAAGCTTTGAGATCAACAGCCCGGCATGACCGCCTCTTCCCAATGTGCCATCGACATAAATGCCATCCGGTTTCACATTGAGAAGATCTACGGTCTCATGAAGCAGTACGGATACATGCTTCATTGTGGTGTCAGGAAACCTGTCAGCAATTCCGCATCATCTTCGAATGAAGCATCTGCTTCATCCTCAATGCTCTTCCATCTCTCTTCGGACCAGATCTCGAAATGGTCCGAAACACCGACAATCACACAGGCCTTCTCGATACCTGCGAGTTCGATGAGATATTGCGGAAGCTGCAGCCTGCCCTGGTTGTCCAGGGTGCTCTCTTGTGCTTTGGAGGTAATACTGCGGACATATTGTCTCGCCTTGCGATTTGTTGAAGGAAGCCGGGAAAGCTGCTCGATCTGCTCTGCCCAGCTGTCATTCGTATAGCAGGCAAGACATCCGTCAAGACCTCGGGTTACATAAAAAGTATCGCTAAGGGACTCTCTGAACTTAGCAGGGATGATCAGTCTGTTTTTCGCATCGAGACTGTGCCTGTATTCACCTAGAAACGATGCCATTTTCCCTACTTCCATCCACTTCGCTCTACTTTCTGCCACAATTATACCATTCTCTCCCCCTCTGGCAACCCAAAATTGGGCAAACGTAAAAAAACACTCCATATTGGAGTGTTCTTCAAACAATCTCTCGAAAGATTATTCAGCAGCCGGCTGTTCTTCGTTGCCGACCTTGCCACACTTTGCACAAGCGTGATGAGGAAGCTTCATAGCACCACATACCGGGCACTTTACAAGTGTCGGTCTGTTGAGTACATAATGTGTTCTTCTCTTATTCTTTCTTGTCTTGGAATTTCTTCTCTGCTGTACAGCCATTGTCTAGCACCTCCTGTTATTCGTTTTTGAATTCCTTCAGTTTTGCCAGACGCGGGTCAATCTGTTCCCGCCGGCTTTCCTGATATTCCGCTTCAGAAATGACTCTCCATCCATCACCGGAAGGATATTCACTTTCATCCGCTTCTGTCACAGAAATCGGCACTTCCAGCATGATTGCATCGATCACTGCAGGAAGAAGATCTATGACTTCATCCGTAACGACACGGACTCCCTCTTCATCAGTCTCTTCAAATGAATAGACTTCCTGACTATCTGTTTCAAACGGTACCTCAACCGGTTCACCCGTAATCGCATCCGGACAGATCATCACACCGGTAATATGCATATCACAAGTGAAAATGTTGTCATCGTCCGTCAGACAGCCAGTGCCATCAACATGGACATCTGTTACACCCTGAATCAGAACACTTGATGCAAACACAGCATCATCAATTGCAATGTCTTCATCGAACACCACTGGGGCGTCATTGTGTTCAAGTTCATTTCTCGTCCACTTCACGGCAGTTCTCCTTGTTCGTTAACGCTAGTACATTATAGCAAAGAGCAATGTAAAGTCAAACAAAAAACAGCAGTAGATAAGGGATTATTTCCCCTGCCTGACAATCGCATCCAGGATGATCTCACAGACTTCCTGACGGCCTGTTTCATTGAGTATTTCATGGCGCATACCTTCAAAAAGGTGCGTCTTTACATTATTATATCCTGCCTTCTGCAATACCTGCACAGAATCATTGAAACCTTCTGGTCCTCCGATACATGGGTCTTCTTCACCCGCAAAGACGAAAATGGGCAAAGAAGGTGAAGCACACTGGTAGCTTTTCACACTCTGCATCATGACCATGCCGGAAAGCAAAGCCTGATAACCTGAAATGGTAAACGGATTACCACAAAGTGGATCGGCAATATAGGCATCCACATTGTCTTCGTTATGGGAAAGCCAGTCAAACTGGGTGCGGGGATGTTCAATTGCACTGTTGAAGGCACCGGTAATCGCCTGATCCAGCAGATGGGAATGGCCTTTTGATCCCTTTACTTTCCCAAGAGCTGCCGTCAAAGCAAGCGCAGCCGGGGCAAGGGGATTGTAGCACGGTGGACCAGAAAGAATCAGTCCATCGATCAGGGTATCATTTTCCTGGATATAGCACCTTGCCAGCATTGAACCCATCGAATGTCCAAAAAGCCATACCGGTATATTGCCCACTTCATTGTGAACCGTTTCCACAGCCTGCTTCACACTGTCCAACAACAGCTCCCATCCGGCTTTTTCTCCAAACCAGCCAAGTTCATCACCACTTCTTGCGGCACCACCGTGTCCTGGCAGATCATAAGTGAATACAAATATGCCATGATCCACAAGATATTGTGCAAAATCATGGTAACGAAGACTGTGCTCCTCCATGCCATGGACCACAACAAGTGCAGCATATACCTCACCCTTTGGGCGGTATACCCTTGCTTCGAGATTGAATTTCATATGCAATTTCCTCTTAACCTGCTAACATTGTATCACTAACGGATTGGAGGAATGTATGAAAGTATGCGGAATTATTGCGGAATACAACCCGCTCCATAATGGTCATCTCTACCAGATCAGCGAAGCAAGAAAACAAAGTGATGCTGATATTATGATTGCCATCATGTCAGGTAATTTTGTACAGCGGGGAGAACCGGCTGTACTTGATAAATTCACACGGGCAAAAGCAGCGGTAGAAAACGGCATTGATGTCGTCATTGAACTGCCTTATATATATGCTACAGAAAGTGCTTCCTATTTTGCCAAAGGCGGTGTAAGACTATTGGAACTTGCCGGGGCAGATTACATCAGCTTTGGCAGTGAATGTGGAAACCTTGAAAACCTGCAGGAAATTGCGGACACACCGGTCAACCCTGACCATCTGCACATGAACCTCTCCAAAGGTCTGTCCTTTCCAAAAGCTTATTCCCTGCTCACGTCCACCATGGAACCAAACGATATCCTTGCGGTTTCATACCTCAAGGCAATGCAGGGCACTTCCATCAAACCCATCATCATCCAGCGCACTTCCGGCTATCTCGATACAACTTTATCCACAAATGCCAGTGCCCTTGCCATCCGCACGGCTGTCAAAGAACAGCAGGACATCAGTGGTTCAACCGTCATGGCAAAGCAGCTGCTTGAAACAGATATCCCCTGGATGGAAAAGTACTACTCATATCTGCGCACCTTCCTTCTCACAAGCAATAAGGAAAGACTTTCTGAGCTGTTCCTGTTTTCAGAAGGGATTGAAAACCACCTTGTGCGCTGTGCAGCAGAATGTGATAACTGGTCAGCCTTCCTCAATATGGCAGTCACCCACCGCTATACAGCAGGCAGGATCAGAAGATGTGTACTCCAGGCATTGAACCAGGTCACAAAGTATGAAGTGTCAAGACTGCCAAAGCTGGATACTCTGCGCATTCTTGCCTTCAATGAAAATGGCAGACAGTGGCTCCACGCTATGCGAAAAAAAGATGTGCGCATCGCTTCCCGCTTTGCGGATGTTCCTTATCCATGGCGTGCCATGGAATATAGGACGACCCTGCTTTACACAAGTGTGATGGATGAGCATACAAGAAAAGAAATACTCCAAAAAGAAATCGGTGGACCAGTATATGTGAAATAAGCAGAGCAATCTGCTTTTTCTATACAAAAAAAGATCACTCCATTCAAAATTTTGTGATCTTTTTCTTTACATTTATTTTAATTGACTCATAACTTCTTCTGCAAAGTTTTCTTCTTTTTTCTCGATTCCTTCACCTTTTTCAAATCTTGCGAATTCCACAACTTCT
>CASEPS010000011.1 GCA_949289855.1 uncultured Erysipelotrichaceae bacterium | reverse complement strand
GTTATTTGAAATACTTATTCAAATAGTGTTTTGCTTCGACTTCTGAAATAGCAAAATCCTTCATGAGGTATTTTACAATATCATCAAAAGAAAATTTGTTTTCAACTTTAATTCTAATGTACATGAAGTAAGCCTTTGTCTTGCCTTCTTCAAAACCTTCAGCTTCGCCTTCTTTTTCAGCGGCAATAGCAGCACTTTCTCCAAAGCCTGACATATTAATCAATCCTCCTGTGACTTTATATGTATTAACAGCCTGCCTTAGCTGATCGTTTTTCCGTCAGCATAAGACGGATGGCTATATAAAAAGATCACTTGATCCTTTCAGATAAATGAAAGGATTAATATCAATCCCATGTATACATCAATGTTATGACTAGTGCATACAATTTTTCTGAGAACGTTATCTCGAAATGCTGAGAAATAACGTGATAACAAGTGATCTTTATAATGCAATTTTATCTACAATTCTAATTATTAGCAACTATTGCTTCATCGTTTGTTTTCCACCCCCCATTCCAACAGGTTTGGCTGCACAAATCAAGCTCCAGATCCTGGTCCGATCCTGTTCCAACAGGTTTAAATATTTCATCAGAATACGACAACCTGGTTCCGTTCCTGACTTTTCCAGATAAAATTCACTATTATTTCCGTTCCAACAGGTTTCATTGAGGCATCATTCTCATTTCAACAGGTTTCATTTATTCCGATCCAAATCAAAGCGTTACCGAAGTGTTACTTTTTACGTTTCAAACCCGTTGGAATGAAAAAACTCTGATCCGGGAACGCGTTGAACCTGTTGGAATGAAATCAGCTCGAATCCATGCCTCTGCCCATTGGCAGTCGTCATAAGTTAACCCAGGATGTATGAATTAAAGAAACAAAAAACCATTAATCCTGTCAGCTGCTATTTATCTTGATTAACCTCTTTGATTGATAAAACAGAGAAATATAACGAAAACAAATTCCGAAAAGTAAAATGTATGATTCCAGTGCCAGCTGCAGCAATGAAAATAACCAGGTTTCGATGACACATATATCACTTAACCTGAGTTCATCAGATCAGAAATATTTGTGTTAGCAGTCAGGATCAATGTTATTTCATTTCAACAGGATTAATAAATCCAGATCCCGCTGCACGCCAGCTTAAACCTGTTGGAATGAGTTATTGGAGTTACTCTAGTTGTTCCCGATTGTTTCCGGGACATCATTTTCCTTCTACCAACAGGATTTCCAGCACAATTCGCACTGTCAATCACTATCTCTCAAACATTTTTCCAGAAACCATCCTGTTTCTACTTATGGAAATTCTGTTTCTACTTTTGACATTTTTGTTTCTACTTATGGTAATCCGCAGCAAACCTGTTGAAATGACAGATTTGTCTACTAATGTTTCTTCCTCATAGCAGTCGTTCTTTTGAAACCTATAATATTAGAATGTTAATGCTAAGAACAATAGAAAGCACACATGAAACAACCGGTGAAAATGATATAATATCTACAGGCTAAGTTATCGGCCAGTATCGCTAATGCGCATGACGTGCATTGATACAAACAAAATATCTGCAAACGACATTGTTTCAGTTTAAACATTGGTCAATGCAGATACACACATACGTGGATAAAGCTCATGGTTTAGTGTAAAACCCACATATGTGGGGATAACAGGATCAAAGTGAATGTCACCAAAAATGGGCTTCCGTAAAACTCACATATGTGGGGATAACAGGGAAAAATGGGTGCTCGTATCAAACGATTGATCGTAAAACCCACATATGTGGGGATAACAGGTAAGTGTAAACCAATTTATGGACAAGCATATTGTTTAACCCACGCATGTAGGAATAACAGGATGGTTGGAAATTTAGAGTTGATTCACCTTCACGGTGAACCAACGCATACGGGAATAACGGAAAGCAAAAATAAATCGTTTATCAGGCACAACGCAGAATGTGCCTTTTTTGTTTCTTTATCAATTCGTTCCAACAGGTTTGCCAGCTCACCTGAGCAAGACGCCAGTTATATTTTTTCATTCCAACAGGTTTCATTTATCCCTGATCCAGGTTAAACCTGTTGAAATGAATGAATGGAGCTTTTCTAAACAGCCCTACTCCTGTGCAATACATCACTCTTCTTGCTCCAACAGCTTTACCAGCACAGAACCCGCTGCAGTCATCTGCGAAACCCGTTGAAATGGCAGCTTTGACTACGTGCACTTCCTCCCTCATGGCAGCCGGTCATAGTTAACTTAAAGACCAGATAATAAGATCGAAATAAACCAGGAAAAGAACCAAGAATCTGCTGAATGTACATCAGAAAAGTTCGTCAGTTAACAAAGTGGTCACATACGGTAGATCCGAACTACAGCTGTTATCCATGCTGACATGCGTATTATGTCAGCTGTATTTACAACAACTAGATAAAACCTGGGTCCTGTTTCATTCCAACAGGTTTACCAGCATCTGAGATAGTCACCAAAATACGACAAACTTATTATAAAATCCATTTTATCCACTTTTACAAAGGCACCTTTGTTTCACCAGTTTCTCCTTACCAGATCAGATTTGTACAAATTCCCATTCCAACAGGTTTTGTCGAAAAAAGCAGGCACCTGAGTCGTTTCAAACCTGTTGGAATGAGTTAATGGAGTTTCTCTAATTGTTCCCGATTGTTTCCAGCACATCATTTTTTCTTATTTCAACAGGTTCACTAGTTCGGATACCGCGTCGGATGTATCCCAAACCCGTTGAAATGAAAAAAGTCAGATCTAGATCAGGTCAGCAATGTTTCCCTGATTATACTTTCTCCTGAAAGCCAGCTGTTTTCTGAATATGCACCCGCTGCACACCAGCTTAAACCTGTTGGAATGCATAAACTGAAGCAGCTCCTCCTATACGAAACCTGTTGGAACAGCTTATCTTGCAGCAAGGATATCCTGCATCTTTTCGCAGCTGGTACAGAACAAATCAAATTCGCAATTGATCTGTATTTAGAGAAAAATAGTGAAAAATAATGAATTTGCATCTTGTCAGCTGCACTCCTTCAGCATTCTGAGTGGCAAGGCCACATTTCAACAGGTTTCAAATTTTATGAGATTCTCAACTAAGTGTTACTGAAGTATTACTGTTTTGCAGCTTAAACCTGTTGAAACGGAAAAACTCAGATCCAAACTAATATCATGCCTCATCTCAACAGCATCACCAGCATATCTTTTAGGCGCCAAAACGCGACAAGTTTATACTTAATCTCATTCCAACAGATTTTACCTATGCTTGAATATCCACCTGAGTCTGAAAAATCTCATTCCAACAGCTTTACCAGCTCTCCTGATGCACATTTAATTCATTCCAACAGGTTTCATAAGTTAAAATCAGGCGTTAAATACCTTTCAAACCTGTTGAAACGGGTTAATCAAACTTCTCCAGATATTTCCTAAATAATCTCGACTACAATTGCCCAGCTCCAAACCCGTTGGAATGAAAGGAGTGCCTCTGCCGCTCTAATGGCAGTCGATAGCAAAAAAACGGAAAAGAAATTATAATAATAAGAAAACAAATCAGGAGCAAGTTTTCGAGTAAAAAATGATATAATAGTAACAGGCAAAGTTATCAGCCAGTATCGTTAATACGCATGACGTGTATTGATACAAACAAAATATCTGCAAGCGACATCATCTCGGTTTAGATGTTGGTCAATGCAGATACACCCATACGTGGAGAAAACGCGTGATTTAGTGTTTAACCCACGCATTTGGGGATAACAGTGTAAACCTAAAACAGTTGACGCTTACATCCGTAGTTTAACCCACGCATTTGGGGATAACAGGGATCTGATCGCTGAGATTCTGATGAATAAAAAGTTTAACCCACGCATGTGGGGATAACAGGAGATCTTTGTTGTCACACTAAGGACACACAGTTTAACTCACATATGTGGGAATAACAGTGAATTCATCCGCTCCAGCAGAATTCATGATTTCATTTAACCCACGTATGTAGGGATAACAGACAAGCAGCTGCAAAAAGAAAAGAAAATTAAATGTGAAGATTGCTGACAGGTACTAAATACATAAGTGCCTGTTTTTTTTTCATTCCAGCAGCTCTCACTGCAAAATGCAGGCTTCAGAGGCATAGGTAAAACATATACATCCCTCCCCTAGTCGCAAATAAAGTTAGTATAATACATTGATAAAAAGTCATTAAAATTAATAAGAAAATGCATTTTATACATAGAAAAAGCAGCTTGATTATGCTATATTATACACGTAAGCAACAGACAGTTGTATGTCACAAATTAACGATATATAAAGAAAATTCAATGCTGAATTGAATCAGAAAAAGAAAGGGTATAAATGGTAACAGCGGTATGAGATACTACAAATCAGACACTAAGCTGACAGAAGAACAAATACATATACTTGTCGACCACCAGGTGATAAGACAACAGATAAATCCAAAGACAAATGTAAAACGTTATTATTTCACCAACTACGGACTTAGAGAGATCATTGATCTGCATTTCTGGCCAATCAATTTATCTAAACAATACAGAAAATGTCAGTATTTTGATGAAAATGGAGATAAGGTAATTACTTTTGTCAAACGTGGTCATCGCCATCTGAACATATTCATTGAAAATGGCATTATATACAGCGCATGGACTAATCCTGGAAGTGCTATAGCAGAAACCATCGCAAACCGCTCTATAGATTACGTTAAAAAAGAAGAGGAAGAATACGAGGATTCCAAAAGCTTGTTCCTTGGCATCTGCGTGGATGATTATTTGCGTGTCTATTCTGTCGAAGAGAAAAATGGACAGATTATACGAAAAATAAGCTATTTGATGTTTGAAAATGTATGCGCATATAATGAATATTATCCCGCATATATCAAAATCGGCAAAAATGCTTTCAAAAATGAATATAAGAAAGAATTAGAATTTGATAATGCTAAAATTCTGATTCTTAATGATAATGTAGTTGAATCCTTTATTAAAGCCGAAAAGATTATTATCTATAAAGCTGGCCATTATACATATATTGAAATTCAAGGTGATGACATCTGGTTCTCAGATGGCTTCCTATATTACAAAAAAATGAATCATAAAATAAGAGAGATGGGTGTCATTGAACCTAACATGAAAAAGTATGAAGAAGAATACAAAGCAACTATTCAGGACTATTGGGATAGTCTGAAATAAGAAGCAATCATAGACACTTGGGAAGAATATATAGATGACCAGGAATAACATCCTGGTTTTTCTTATCATGATTTTATGACTTGATGCCCGGCATAATGCAATCCGACTGCAGGATCATCAGCTGGCTATCTGAGACGAGCCTGTTGGTGTATGCGAATTCATATATACTTCTCCCCTCTTCACAGAATAAAGTTAGTATAATACAATACTGAAAAACTCGTTAAAAATAATGAAAAACAGCAACATAAATGTAGCAAATACGCATAAATACGCTATAATATAAATGCATACAACAGACAGTTGTAACTGTCTGCAAAGAAAGGAAAATGCTGGTTATGAAATATTATCTGTCAGGCACAAAAATAACAGATGAGCAGGTACAGATGCTTGTTGATAAGGCGATGATATATCCATATGTCAATCCAAGAACAAAAACAAAACGATATTACTTCGGAATTGATGGGTTAAGACAGATCATAGATCTGAAACGTGTTGTTTTGTATACACCTCATGGAATGATAAAGCAATGTCAGTATACAGACGAAGACGGAAACAATGTGGCAACATCCATAAGACGTGGCTACCGGCATCAGAAGATATTCATTGAAAATGGAACGGTGTACAGTGCCTGGACTACGCCTGGCAGTGCTGTGGCGGAGACAATATGCAGATGTGCTGTCAAATACACTGATAATTATATTAATAGAAAGGAAACAGAAAATGAGACCATTAACTGAACTCGAAATTAAACTTCATTCCATCCGGACAACAGAGGAATATCAGAAAATGTACAAGCTGGTAGAAGAACTGGACGAAAAGATTGAAAAGGACATCAATCCAGATCGAAGCAGAATGATAGCCGAAAAGAAAAGATGAAAGCAGGAAGAAGAGAACAAGAACTACAAAACATTTGCCTTCCCGGCTGAAGGTGGTTTTGCTGGTAAGCCAGTGCGTGGACATACATTTGAGAAAGACGATATCCCGTATATGGTTGTTTCCAGTTTTTACCACGATTCAGATGGCTTTTCTTTCGGGGCTGGCTCAGAAGAATGGTATTGGGTCAAAGCAAAAGATCTTTCCGAAACAGATCGTGGCAAAAAGATCATGGTAGACTATTGCGAGGAAAAACTGTTGAGAAGAATGGTAAAAGAAGCAGAAGCAGATATGCAGAAAGCACTGAAAGATCTTGAAAAAGCTATCAGCACTACTGAAAATCAATATAAAGGTGAAAGCATCAATCTGTCTGATATTCCCGGAAAAGATATTTATGATACCTTCGACATTTATGGTGGAGGAAGAATCATCCGTGTATCAGAAGACTGCGTATGGCTGATCATCAACAACGGCAGAGATGGCGACACCTGGTCCATCAACAACATCCTCACCGGTGGTGCCGGTGCATACGGGTACAAAGCTCCCTATTTGGTGATGAGAGACAAGCAAAATGCATATGCTGAAAACGAGTTGAGATTCAAAGGTGCAAAAAGGGATTACGACAATTTCATGTTTTTCAGAGAGGAAGTCTGAACAAGGCTTCTTTTTCATGTTGTAAATTCTGCTATTCTAAGTATAAATAGAGGACTATATGACAGAAATCAGAGAGGAAATAGGAAGTGCTTTATTACTAGCCAGAAAGAAAGCCCACATAACAAGAGTAAATATTGCTTCACAACTGGGAGTAAGTGATGTGGCAGTGTACTACTGGGAAATCGGGCGGAATCCAATAGACGTGGATGTATTCAAGAGATACTGTGATATTGTGCATGTCAATTGGATAGACGTGTTGAAATCGTTGCCTTCTGAAAGGAAGAAGAATAAAGATCAGTGATAAGCAGTAGACAAAAGGATTTTCTTGGCACACAAACCCGCTCCCATTCCAACAGGTTTAACCTCTATTTAATTACCTGCCTGAGTCATAAAATTCCATTTCAACAGGTTTACTGGTTGTTTCAAGCTCCTGAATCACCACTCCAAACCCGTTGGAATGAGTTTTGAACCTGAATTTCATCTAATAAACCTGTTGGAATGGGGGTGAGTGCGCAGCTGGTCATACTCTATGTACACGCAGTCATCTGATATTAACTCAACATGCAAATTGTTGTTTTGCCCACCCTTTTTCGAACTGAATAAAGTTAGTATAATATAATAGAAAAAAAACAGTTAAAAATAGCGAAAAACGAGTAAATAAAAGATGTTAAATACTGCTTGAATAAGCTATAATATAGGTGTAAACAACAGACGGTTGTAAAGATGAAAATATATTGAATCGGGAGGTGAATATGAACGTAACAAAATCAGATATCTTCAAAAAGCTTGAACAAGCAGAAGACAAAAAGAAAATGTACTACGAAAAAGGGAAAACACTTGGCAAAAAATACGAAATCGTTGAAGACGATACGTTAGAAATTGGTGGCAAGAAGCTGCACAGAATAAGATCGCTGCAATATCTTGGCGACCCGGTTGCTCCATTGCTGTGTTCAACAGATCTTCGTAACAAGTGGGTTAATCCAGGGGATCTCGGTGGCTATATTGAATCAGAAGCAAACCTCGATCAAAAAGGAAAGTGCTGGGTCTATGACAGTACAATAGTTGCCGAAAATGCACGGATAATGGATGATGCAGTCGTTGGCGGTAATTCCCTGATCCAGGGCAATGCCATTGTGAAAAACAGAGCAATTGTTGATGATGGTTGCATGATAACCGGAAATGCTGTCATCGGCGGATATGCAAGAGTATTAGATAAATCAACCATTACTGATAATTGCGTTCTTGAATTGAATTCATCGGCAGTACGAAGCACGCTGCGTAAGAATGTTAATCTGGGATACTGCGCATGGGCAATATACAGTACACTTGATGGTGATATAGAAATATTGAAAGAATACGAAGAAAACAAGAATGAATGCAGAATAGAAGGCTCAACACTGACAGGAAAAGTAATAATCAAAAATGTTTATACAAACGCAATAGCAAATTCCAAAATTAAAGACATCACCTTAGAAAATATAGAATCCTTGGAAATTAACAAATCACATCTTGAATTCGTAAAATTGTCGGATAACAACGAGATAGAAATATCTAATTCGTTATTATACAATTCCAACATTACTGGATGTAACTACGTGAACATTGAAAACTTCATAAAACTCGAGGGTTTTGGCACAATTCTGGAAAACACTGAAATCACACGGGTCAGAAGTATTGAGATAGTCGATTCTGTTCTGCAAAACTTCAAATTGTACGATTCCGATTATGCTGACATAACCGGCTGCACTATCGAGCACAAGCTCATCGGAAATCAGAAGATTTTTGAACCAGGAAAGGAAGTCTGATTATGACTTTTTTTTTTGTTGGCGGGCAGCTATTGCATTCCAACAGGTTTTGGTGAGGCGTGCTGCGGGGACAGAAGCTGGCAAACCAGTTGGAATAAGGGTAAATCCAAGTCCTGAAGAAGATGAGTCCAGATGAAACCTGTTGAATTAGATTGAAGTTTTTAGCAAGTACCACTCCCCCTTTTCCGTTGAATAAAGTTAGTATAATACTATGTCAAAAAACAGCTAAAAATAGCGAAAAACAAGTAAATAAAAGATAGCAAAAACCGCTTGACTAAGCTATAATATAGGTGTAAACAACAAGCAGTTGTAAAAGCTTATAAAGAAAGGAAATACTGGTTATGAGATATTATCTCTCAGATACAAGAATAACAGACAAACAGGTAAAAATGCTTGTGGAAGAACAGCTTGTAAAACCGTGGATTAATCCAAAGACGAAAGTAAAAAGATACTACTTTGACAGATACGGATTGGGACAGATCATCAATCTTGGTGTCTGTTGCTACAAATCTTCTGGAATGATAAGGCAGTGCCAATACACGGATGAAAATGGAGAAAGAATAACTACATCTAACAGCAGTGGCTATCGTGGTGAAAAGATCTTCATTGAAAATGGCATTGTATACAGCGAATGGACATCACTTGGAGATATATTGCCAGAAACAATAGCAAGATGCGCCATCAAATATGTTGAAGAAATCAACAGAGTTGTACAAGAAGAGCAAAAAATGAGAGAAAAGGAGAATATAACATGCTGAATACACATGGATTGCATATGGGAGGAATCAAGAAAGCTTCAAAAGAAACCGTTAACTGGGATGCAAGAAGCTGTGGTTATGTCGAATTGTTCTACAACAAGAAAATGGGCTTTGTATGGGCAGTCACACAAATCAGCATTGGTCAGAACTCATGGACCAGATACGATGATCCGGACGTCATCAAAATCATGAATACTACAAAGCATATGACGATGCAGGAAATTGCAGATGCAATTGCTGAAAGAATGGAAGAAGAATATGACTGAAAAGCCAATCAAAAAATACTACGAAAAACATCTGAAAACAGGCAAGAAATACGAACTTGAACAAGATGATTGTATAAAACGTGATGGGAAGAAGCTGTATCGTATCAGAGCATTGGCGCATTTTGGTGAACCAGCTGACCCGAACGATCCATATCCAAATCTGCATAAGCAGATGGTTCATCCGGAGGATCTTGGTGGATATATCGAATCAGAAGCAAATCTTGATCAGCAAGGAAACAGCTGGGTATATGACACGTCTATTGTAATGGGTAATGCACGGGTACAGAACAATGCAGTTGTTAGCGGGAATTCAGTGATACTGGATAACGCCATAATTGCAGGACATGCAATAGTAGATGGCGGGTGCATTGTCAAAGGCAACGCAGTAGTATGCGGAGATTCAGTTGTATTGGACAGATCGACTATAGATGATTTCTGCATACTAGATCAATCTAGATCAATCCGCAGCAATATCCCATACCCAGCTCAAAGAAAATGTGTATCTTGGAAACAGGACATGGATTGCCCATAGTGTACTGGTAGGTAACATTGCTATCACAAACACATATGCTGATATATCACAGGCAGTTTTGCAAAATGTAAATATCAGCAACATCAATGAATTAACAGAAATCAAGAAATCTAGACTGACTGATTGTGTAATTAAAGATATTAAGAATTTGCAGATTGAATATACAAGTCTAAAACAATGCAATATAACAAATTACACAACAGTTAATCTCTATGAGCAGGAGCTTGAAAACGAAAACGTTGATAAAGTCCCGTGTTACGAATTGATACCAGACTAAAAAAGGAGAAAAAGAACAATGGAACCAATGATTACCGAACTCGAAAAGAAACTGAACGCCATCCGCACCACTAAAGAATATCAAAGGATGTACAGGATGGTCGAAGAACTGGATGCTGCCTTGGAAAATCATGAACCGGCTGACAGTCAGAAAATGGTTGAAGTGTGCAGATATGTCTACCCAGATCTGTGGCCAGAAGATTATTTTGAAACTCTGGAAGGTGAAGATCTTGAAGAAGAATACATGGAATGTGCTGAATGTATCAAAACACCATATGCATGTTATATTATCGAAGAAAACGAAACTGTATGCGAATATCGCTGTTATACATTAGAGATGGCATTCATCAATGCTTTTGAGCGATGGAGAACTGATACTTTAAACTACGAAAGAGAAAAATATAACAAAAGCGAATATGTGGTTGCCGGAATCAGCGAATCACATGACGAATACTGTGTATTCAAAAGAGACTGCAACGTTGATGAGGTGGCAAAAATCCTGCAGATAGAGTATCTAGTTAATGAAAAACATGGATTTGCCCACCACTGGCTGAGAAAATTCTGTGTGTTTGCCGAAAAGGTTGAACCTGACTTTGACCCAGAACTCTGTGAGCCTATGTCTGTTGTGACGTTAGAGGAAGAAATGAAAACGATTAAACGAGCAGAAGAAATTCTTGGAATCAGTATCACGGAATGGTGAAAGGAGGAATAAAATATGTCTGTCACCATGTTTATGTCATCAATGATTGTAATTGGAACAATAGCTATTATTCCATTATTGTATAAAGTATATAAAGCCCATCGTGCTGCATGGGATAAAACAGTCCTTATTTTATCTATCCCATTGATAGTCATAATGCTTATTGCAAATGAAGTATTAAAAAATATGTTGGAAACTGCAACACCGTATAATATAAAAATCATTCAACTTCTACTTGATGCGATCTATGTCCTTTTGCCACTACTTTCTATCAGTGCTGGCCTTCTGGCATGCAAATATTTTATTGAAGACCCACACAAAAATCAGACAAAAGAATAGCGTTAACTCGTTATTCTTTTTTTATAAACACCCCATTTATTCCAACAGGTTTATTCCCGGCTGCCCATGTCATCCGCCTATATCCTGACCACATTTTTTATTCCAACAGGTTTCCCTGGAACCAGCTCCGCGTCACACCAGTTGGAATGATTTTACCTGATTTCAGGAAAAAGAGGCAGAATTTCCAGGTGCCTGCTTTTTTGCAGCATAAGCTGTTGAAGTATAAATTAAGCCAGGATTCACAGAGGTCTGAAGCATCTGGTTACAGGTTAAACCTGTTGGAATTAGAGTGGATACCAATCATTTTCAACTGAATAATTCCTGTCAAAATGCATATAAGATTCAGAATTTTTATCGCCATCATCAGTTTTGTTACATTTTTTCATTTTTCAGATAACAGTTGATTTGAATGCATTTGAGTTGATCTGAATGCATTTCAGTTTATTTCAATGCAAATGAGGTCTCCCTCTCCCCTGCCACATGATTAAAGTTAGTATAATATACAATGCAAAAACCTGATAAAATCCAGCAAACACAATTCATAAATTTATATACTGTTCTTACAGGAGATAGAAAAAAGGAGGGAAAAATCATGAGAATCTTGCTGAGTTGTGAAGAGGAATTCAGTCTCTGGGATCTTGAGTTGGCCATGGAAACAGATGAAGCAATCAAAGAAGAGATGCTGCCAGAAGTGAAGATCCGCCAAAGCGTAGAAGAAGCGTTTGAAAGATACATAGCAGAGAACTTCAGAAGGCATAAGGGAGAAGCCTGCTGTGTCTATTATGATGAGTTTGGCAAGTGTACAGAAGCACGGTTCTATAGCGAAAGCGACATCATCAAGCCGGCGTACACCTATGTAAAACGCTATATAGATTGCACGTCACTGATCGCCGGCTACATGGACAGTCAGACAGAAGAAGAATTCGATGCAATGGTAACAAAGATCACTAAAGCAATCATAAGAAGGCATACGCACTGGGTAGTAGTCTATAACTATGGCAAGGAAAACGTAGAGATAGAAGGTACATATCCAGACTTCCGCACGGCGTATGATGCAGCATACCGGATCTGGAAAAACTGTATCTTCAAAGATAACAGCACTATTCCGTATGACAATGTATCCATCAGCTATCCGGATGGCGATGATCTTGCCTTCACGTTCAAACAAAATCCTACAAACGAAGAACTTGGTGCAATTATCAGAATGTACAGCACTATATACAACAGCCAGGAATCATACGGTGATTTGCCTGGTAAGGAATGTACTGTCTATCCGGCGCAGGAAACAGATATCCTGCTGGACAGCATTAACCAGCTGACAGATATTATCATCAGACACATGGAAAGCAGGAATGACCGTGATGCCATCTCGTATGCAAAATGCATCAAAAACAGAATTGAAGTAATAAGGAGTGAAAACCAGGAACCTGCTCCGATCAAGTGTCTTACAAAACGCAGGGGCTGATTGAAATTGGAAATAAAGTCCGAATATGATAGTGAAGAGAATCCGGGAAACCGGGTTCTTTTCATTATATCCGGGGTGAAGGACACTTTTATTGTCCTGCTCATGTTATTTACGCAAGCAATCATCAAAACAGCCAGTGGTATTTCAGAAGTCCGGATTTCACACCTCTTGAAACATGATATTCACACTTCTTGAAATGCGATATTCACATGTCTTGAAGTGTGATTTCTACATCTCTTGAAGTGTGAAATTCATATTTCTGGATTCGGCAAACCAGTATTCTGGAAAGACTAGTCAAAACAGGGATGCTGGACAAACCTATTTAAACGGAAACAAATCTATCGTCATTTCAGGAAATCTAACGCACCAGACCTGTTGGAACGGGAATGATGATTAGCTAAACCTGTTGAAACGGGGTAAACATGAATCAGGGACGGGTTCAAACCTGTTGGAATGGGAGTGGAAACTATGCGGGGACAAAACGGCCACACAACAAAAATAATCGTGATAAATAAGCCTAAAACCGAATAAAGATAGTATAATATACATAGGCAAAACAGTAGAAAATTCAACAGTTTTGCATTAAAAAACAAAGGAGAATGAGAAATGAACGTATCAGAAGAATATATTCTTGCCCATCTCTGTGTCACCAGTGACACCAAGGAATATTGTGTAAACGTAATTCCCGAATCATTATTTGAAAAAGCTGTGAACGATGGAAAACTCAGTAAATATGAAGTGCCGGTAACATACAGTCATTTTCAAAAATGTAATTACAGAGTATATGAAGGGCATATCATCTGTGATGTAAAGTACGATGATGAACTTGGAGTCATTGAAGATGAATCAAGCAAAAAGAAAAAATACTATACTAAAGGCTTGCAGACCGGGAAGAAATATGAGCTTGTAAAAGAAGACAGCATAACAAGAAACGGGCACAAGCTTTACCGTATCCGGGCATTAACATATATTGGTAACCCTATGCAGCCAATTCTTGGTGCGCTTCTGGAAGGGTTGTATAGCAGATATGTGTATCCTGGTGATCTTGGCGGTTACGTAGAATCAGAGTATAATCTTGATCATAATGGTACATCATGGGTTCATGATAACGCTGTAGTAATCGGAAATGCCAAAATCATAGATAACGCAGTCGTAGGTGGGAAATCAGAAATATCAGAAGATGCAATAATTAAAGATGATGCAACGGTTGATGGAGAAAGTAGAGTTTCAGGAAATGCAATCATCTGTAACAAAGCAGAAGTAACTGATTCAGTCATCAAAGACAGATGTGAGATAAAAGAAAATGCATGCATCGAATCCAGCACACTAAGTGGAAATGTACACGCAGGATATGAAACATGGATTCACGAAAGCGCATTGTCTGGAAATATAAATCTGATGATTGAGATAAATACAGATAAAAATAAGCAAATACAAATTGAAAACGCCAGTATATACGATAACTTCACGTTAACCGGACCAGATACATATATTTATAAAACAGAGTTCAAGAACACAGAAATAAAAAATATTGATAAACTCGAAATCAGAAATTCAAAACTCGAAAATTGCTCAATTACCGACTGCCAATCAGTTACCATTGATGATTACCAGATGGAAAATGTCAGTATCAGCAATGAAGAATATTATGATACAAATGACATGCAATACGACTGAAGGATAAAGAAAAAATGGTGCGGGGACATTTTGACCCCACACCATTTTTTAATCATTTGTAGTATTTGTTGACGTATTCATTTGCATCAACCTGGGAAATGTCATATTCCTCCATAAGGGATTCTACCAGCTCTGCTTTGGCAATTTTTTGTTTTCTAGCAAAGTTAATCATGGCGAGAATACCTTTTTTTTCACCATCAGTGCTTCCTTTTTTTACACCGTCGTCAAATCCTTCAACGTAGTATCCGTTATTCGCAATTGTCATTTTCTGGAATTCTCCTTCTTCGTCTTTTTTGAGTTTCAGATCAAATTTACTCTCAACCAATTCAAGTTTTTGTTCAAATGTCATTTTGCCGAATATCACATCCAGCAATCCGAGAAAGTTGTTAGAACCCGCATTTCCATAGTCACCAAGATTAACGAAATAGCAAGTCATAAGGTCACCCTTATTGTTAAGGGTAGGATCACCATACGCCTTTTTCTGGCAAAGAGAAATCTCTTTGATAGTGTTCGCTTCTTTTTTATCAGGATGTGGACAGATCCATACGGAATAGGTTTTAACCATGTCCTGATAATTGCTATCTCTCCAGACAGTCCCGTGTTGGTCTACTATGTTTTCACACATATAGTATACACCACGGTTTTCCAAAGGATAAGGCAATTTCAATTCGTTTTGTATTTCAATATTAATCAAAACACAAACAGGGTCTTTGCTTGAAGGCTCGGCAACATAAAACCTGATATCAAATGTAGTTCTACTGTTTCCATCACTGTTGCCTTCAGTATTTGCAGATACAAATCGCACATCCGCTTCATCAGGAAAAACCGCTTTTGTTGCAATTTCAACAGGGTTAACCAGACAGCCAATGATTTCAGAAATCGAATAATTGGCAAATTCAGGTATAAATCCTTTAAGGATGCGTGCAAGAATTGGTTTAAACGACAAGAATCGTTTTGCTGGCATGTCTTTATCAATCTTGTTGTTATATTTTTCTAAAGCTCTGCCAACAGAATTTAATTTTTCATCACTCATTAAAGCTCCTTTCAAATGTTTTCAATTGTTTAAATAAAAAGGTATGGATTGTATATTCATACCCTGTATTTGCTTATGGGGATAAGCAAAAGTAAAATTCTTTGTGATCATGAAACACTAATAGCAATGTTCATCGAATAATGTAATATGCTGTCGCATAATTCATACGCATGGATAACAACCTAAATTACAAATTTGATAAAAGCATATCAGATTTCATGAGTTTTTTTTCTTGTGAGTCTCATCGTATCATCTCCTTTCTTTCTATTCATGCTTCATTGTGCATAAATCAAAATTACAGGAGTCCCCACTCCTGTAATAAGCTTTTACGCACAGAAGCGGGATAAGATTGACTAACAAAAAAAGTTCACCAAAGAACAGAACAAAAGCAATTCAGTAAATGAATTGGTAGAAACAAATTTATAAGTGCTTGTTTCTAGTTTTCTGAGGATATCCGGTTGCCTATTTGGCAGCGAAATAATACAAGTGAACTTTATGCTCTAATCATATATCAAAATTCTATCTGATGCATCAAATATTGTGCGGGGACAAAATGGCCCCGCACATTTTCCCACTAAAAAAGTTGTGGGGTCATTTTGTCCCCGCAACTTTTTTCACTTCATATCATTGAGTTCATCAATCAGATTCATGATCTCTTCTAACTTGCTTCTGACATCCTCATCAGCATCAAACTGATCACAATATGCTTTTGCATATTCATAAACCGGAGCAAACTTCTTGCAAACTTTCTTGGTACTGATCTTGTTCTGCCGGATACGTTCTTCTTTCTGCTTTTCTTCAGTAGCAAGCACGTCTTCATTGTTTGCTTTCAACCTTGCATTAAGCATTCTTCTGATTGTTCTGTCTGAAGTGGCTGTAATACCAGTAATCTCTCTGATGTATTCAATTCTCGGTCGGAAGTTATCCCTGATAAATTTATCGGGATTCTCCTGGTAGGTTTCATTATCAGAATTTCTTTCTTTGAACGACTGGAGATATTCTTCCCGCTTCTGATTTTTTTCTTCTTCTGTGAGATAGTTCTGCCAGAGATCGTCAGCTCTGAAAACTTCTTTTTCAACGTCTTTTCTGGTGTAGCGATGAATTTCAGCCTGACTCTGCATTTCCATTTCTGCACGTTCGATTTCCTTTTCGGTTGCTCCAGATGGTGCTGGGAATACACGACATGGAATAGATCTCGGCCATGATGGATCAACAGAAATCAGATATTTCCACGCAGCCGTTCTGACATGTCCACCATAAATTGTGTAACTTCCAGAATCGTTTTTGAATACAACTATCGGATTGAGAAGCCCGATTTTGCGGATAGAATCTGCAATTGTTCTGATCCTGTCTTCGCTTACATCTCTGATTTCATTGAACTTTGAAGCTTCTATCTCATCTACCGGAATAAACTCAATTCCAGATGTTCTGTGCTCAAGTTCATCGTTAGCTGTAGCTTCTGCCATAAGCTGTTCTCTCCTTTCCCTGATTCTAATTGCTTCGGGAGAAAGTTCTGTATCTCCATTTGTGCCAGTAAACTGACCGTATCTCATTGCGTTGTTTTCCATTGTTATTCTCCGATCTGTTTAAGCAGTTCTTTTGTAAAATGGTAGTAATCCTTAGAAGCGTCAGATTCACGACAAGTAAGAACCGGAATATTATTCTTGCGGATTTCATCCTTGAAATCTGCTCTTCTTCGGATGATGGTATCGAATACATGAGAATTAAACTTGGAAAGATTTGCAGTTGCTACTGTATCGTCATACAAATCCTTGAAATTATTCTCAGTAGGCAATGCAATTGTCATCAGAAATCCTGCAACATTAATTTTTTTGCCAGTATGTTTCTCGACATCAGTAGCAATGCTATAAACTACATGCGCTCCATCAATACACCCTGCATCTGCGATTGGAAAAATAATATAATCTGTAATAGCCAGCAATGCAGTAAGCAGAGAAGATTTGGTCGGTGCTGTATCAATGACTACGTATTCATACTGATTGAGGTTGCGGATATCTTCAAAAATTCTGTATTTCATCTGTTCAGAACACATATCAATAGTTGCAGATACAGCATCTCCACTATTGACGATAGACGAATCTCCGGTAATCACATCGCTTCCTT
This sequence comes from uncultured Erysipelotrichaceae bacterium, assembly GCA_949289855.1. Taxonomy (GTDB): domain Bacteria; phylum Bacillota_I; class Bacilli_A; order Erysipelotrichales; family Erysipelotrichaceae; genus Bulleidia. Next base: position 27,185 of record CASEPS010000011.1, on the reverse strand, counting down.
CACAATGCTGGATAATTTCTTCAAAATTAATGCTGCGCTTTGCTCTCTTGTTGTAGACCACATCAAGAAGATTGTAATAACCTTCATTTACCGAATGTGCTTTGAAGAGCATTGAACCATTGCACTGTGAATCGCCATCAATAAACAGTGTCTTGTGACCAAGTGCGTTCAGAATACAGGCGGTACATACAGCAGAAGAACTTTTTGCAGCTCCACCTTTCTGGGTGCCAAACATAATAACTTTCATTATTTTTATCTCCTTTACGATAAAAATATAATATAAAAAATCCAAAAAATACAGAGAAATAACGGAAAAATCAGAGGTAGTTAGTATAATATCCGGAAATCGGATGTTCGGAAAGTATACAGAACGGAGGTGAATAAAATGAAAAAAGCTATTGTATACTGCCGTGTATCATCTAAGAAGCAGGCAAATGAAGGATATTCGCTTGCAGATCAGGAATCCAGAATTATGAAATACATTGAAGCAAAGAAGAAAAAAGAAGATGATTTCGTAATTCAGATCATGATTGACGATGGATTCAGTGCCTCATCATTAGACAGACCAAAGATGAAAAAGATTATTGAAATGATTGAAAACAAAGAAATTGATTCCATCTATGTGTATTGTCTTGACCGCCTGACAAGGAAAATTACAGACCTTGCTTATCTTATCGACCTCATGAACAAAAACGATGTAACTTTAATCTCTCTGTGTGAGAATGTAGAAACAAAAACACCGGCTGGGAAACTGTTCATAAATATAGTTGTGCTGTTTGCACAATGGGAGTTGGAAAACATTCTTTCACGGACCAGTCGTGGAATAATGGAATCGGCTGCTCAAGGAAATTACCCAAAAGCTGTTGCTCCATTCGGATATGTAAAGAAAGATGGAAAACTTGTTATATATGAAGAGAAAGCAGAACTTGTGCGATATGTTTTCAATGCGGTAGCAGTGGATAAAAGATCAGTAAATTCAGTCAGAATTGAACTCTCAAAAAACAGGAATTTCAACTTAAAGTGGTCTAATACTTCTCTTTACAGAATGATCCGTAACGAAATATACATTGGCACTTTCGTATACGGCGGCTTCAGAATTGAAAATCACTCTCCAGCAATTATTGAGAAGGAGATCTATCACGAAGCAAACAGATTGATCCGTAAATATGAAGAATCGCAAAACAAATACATATTCAAGAAATTTGCTTATTGCTCGGAATGTGGTGAATATGCTGTTACTTCCATGACAACAAAGCCGAATGGGAAAAGCTATAAATATTACAAGTGTAGCTGCTGTGGCAAAGAGATTGGAGAAATAAAGATTCTGTCACAGTGTAAAAATCAGCTTGATGATATGGCTTCAACATACTTTAATCAGCTCGACCTTGAGGAAGTAGAAAAGCAATACGAACAAGAGTTCGGAAAACTGAAATCAATAATTGCATCTGTAGGAGGAACAAACCTAACATATGATCAGGTAAAAGAGCTGACAGGATCTCTTATTGACAGGGTAGATAATCTCGAAGGTGAAATTGGTGCATTACAGGCTGGTGTTGAAAATAGGGAGTTTTGCAATGTGGAATTCCATGTTCAGCGTGATATACTTATCAAGTACGTTGAGAAGATCAAAATTGATATGAGATCAAAACGTGCAGACATTATTTTCAAGAAACAATAAACCGTAAAAAAATGTTGAAAAATATAAAAAAAACCACTAAAATTTAGTTGTCCAAATCATGGGTATAACCAGTTTGGATACGTGCAACAATGTGCACCATGAAAACAAGGACATCACCCGGTGTCCTTTTTTCGTATGAAAGGAGATTCTGATGGGTGAAATAGTTTGTAAATCCTTCCATGAACTGACGGTTGATGAACTCTATGACATTCTTTCTCTGCGGGTGGATGTTTTTGTTGTGGAACAGAAATGTGCTTACAGGGAGCTGGATGACATTGATAAAAAGGCGATGCATGTATTTATGATGGAAGATGGAAAGATTGTTTCCTATCTTCGATATTTCAAAGGGGAAGGGGATGTGATACAGATCGGCAGAGTTGTTTCCCGAATCCGCAAACACGGTTACGCTTCTGCTGTTCTTGCAAAGGCAATCGCGCAGATCAAAGAGATGCCTGGTATTTCTGCCATTGTTCTTGAGGCACAGGTCTATGCTGTTACTTTTTATGAAAAGGCTGGATTTGTGGTTGTTTCTGAACCATTTGATGAAGATGGCATCATGCATGTCCGGATGGAGAGAACACTGATTCAGGCATAATATGCCATATGCTTTTGAGGCATTTTTGTTCTATTGCAATTCAATAACAATATGATAGGATGGTGGACATGAAGAATAAGAATTTTCCAACAAGAAGCAGCCTGATCTTTCATTTTATGCGTGGGGCAAAACGCTGGTTTTTCTTAGCGATTGTCTTTGCCTTACTGATGCAGGTATTATCTTTGATCAATCCGAAGATCATCGGTTTTACGGTTGACTCCATCATCGGAAATGAACCTGCCGATGTACCTTCCTTTGTATTGCCGCTGATTGAATGGGCAGGTGGTATTCCTTATCTCAAGGAACATCTTTACCTGATAGCTCTGGCAGTTATCTTTATTGCCCTTTGCAGTGCGACCATTACTTTTTTATTCCGGTTGTGCAATGCCATTGGTGCGGAAACACTCGTCAAGCGTATTCGTGACTGCCTGTTTGAACATATCGGGCATCTGCCATTTTCCTGGTATAGTGAAAACCGGACAGGTGATATCATCCAGCGCTGTACGTCGGATGTAGAAACGATCAAGGTTTTTCTTTCTGAACAGCTGACGGCTTTGATCCGTATTGTGATCATGATTCTCATGGCACTTTACTTCATGATGGGCATCCATGTGAAACTGGCTCTGATCTCAGCGGCATTCATTCCGATTATTGTCCTTTACAGCTTCTTCTTTCATTCCAGAATTGGCGCAACATTCCGCAAAACAGATGAAGAAGAAGGAAGGCTGAGTGCCATCGTGCAGGAAAACCTGACTGGTGTCAGAGTTGTGCGTGCTTTTGGACGTGAGTCATATGAAAGAGAGCGCTTTGAAAAGCAGAACAGTTTCTATACAAAGATGTGGGTAGACCTGATGCGTCTTTTATCCCTTTTCTGGAGTACAGGTGATCTGTTCTCCGGGTTGCAGATTCTGACGGTAACTGCCCTTGGTGCGGTGTTCTGTGTACAGGGACAGATGACAGCAGGTGACTATATTGCCTTTGTTTCCTACAATGCGATGCTGACGTGGCCAGTACGTTCCATTGGCCGTGTCATTGCCCAACTTTCCAAAGCAGGTGTTTCCATTGACCGTCTTGCCTGCATTATGAATAGTGAAGTGGAAAGCGATGTAGCAGATGCCACAGACTGGGATATGCATCAGGACATTGTCTTTGACCATGTTTCCTTCAGCTATGAAGCTGGTGGCCAGAAGATTCTCGATGATGTTTCCTTTACCATTCCCAAAGGAACGACATTTGGCATTCTCGGTGGAACAGGTTCTGGAAAGAGCACACTGGTTTCCCTGCTTGACAGATTATATGACCTGAAAGATGGTGAGGGAGAGATTCTTGTCGGTGGCAGGGATATCCGCAAGATCAGACGTGGGTGTCTGAGAGAGAACATCGGTATGGTGTTGCAGGAACCATATCTTTTCTCCAGAACATTAAGTGAAAATATCCGTATTGCAAGACAATCCAGCAGTATGGCGGAGGTGCGCGATGCAGCACGTATTGCATGCCTTGATGATTCTATTGAACGCTTCCAGCATGGGTATGATACATATGTTGGCGAAAGAGGGGTAACATTATCCGGTGGACAGAAACAGCGTGCAGCGATTGCCCAGATGTTAATCAGAAGACCACCTGTCATGGTCTTTGATGATTCTCTTTCTGCAGTGGATGCAGAAACAGACGCAAAGATACGCAAACAGCTGCAACAAAGTACCGGGGACAGTACCGTTATCCTGATTGCCCATCGCATTACGACATTGATGCAGGCAGACTGCATTGTGGTCCTGGATCAGGGCAGAGTGAAGGAAATGGGTACGCATGAAGAGTTACTTGCCATGAATGGTATTTATAAAAAGATGTTTGATATGCAGATGCGTGGTGATGAGGAGGTGAAATGATGAAAGAAGAAGATAAGATCAAAACACTTCCATGGTTTGGCTTTGTGCGGTTATGGCCATATGTAAAGCAATACCGCAACAAGCTTGCTTTTGCGGTCGTCCTTGGCCTGCTTGCTTCACTCATTGACGCCTGCTGGCCATTGTTCAATCAGTATGCATTGAATCATTATGTAGCAGAGAATACATTGGATACAATATGGCTGTTTGTCATTCTGTATGTTGTATTGCTTGTTACACAGGTTGTCATCAACTTCATCAGCACATACCGGTGCAGCCAGATTGAAATGGGTATTAACCAGGATTTGCGCAATGCTTCCTTCAATCACCTGCAGACATTGTCTTTTTCCTACTTCAACCAGAACAATGTCGGTTATGTTCATGCCCGGGTTATGAGTGATACTGGTAAGATTGGTGAAATGGTTTCCTGGAGACTGATGGACCTGGTATGGAATGGTTCCTATCTGTTGTTTGTGGTTATCATTATGCTGCGAACAAATGCAGCGCTGGCAATGCTTGTGCTCATCACTGTACCAGTAGCGATTCTCTTTATTACCTGGTTCCAGAAAAGACTTGTCAGACTCAACCGCAAAGTGCGGGAGATCAACAGTGAAATCACTGCTGATTTCAATGAAGGAATTACCGGTGCCAAATCCATCCGCACACTTGTCATTGAAAGTGTCATGAAATCTGATTTTGAAAGAGATACAGACCGGATGAAACGGGTGAGTATCAAAACCATGCGGTTTAATGCCGCTTTGATTTCCCTGTTATCTTTGATGAGTTCGATTGCGCTGGCGATTGTGCTTTACCGTGGTGGAGCATTGACAAAAGATGGTGTGATGCTGCTTGGTACATTGTCAGTGTTTATGACATATGCGTTGAACATGATGGATCCGATTCAGATCATCATTGAGACGATCACTGCCCTGATTGGTATTCAGGTCAATATTGAACGTTTTGCAAGACTGATGGAAACCGAGTCAGAAGTGGCAGATTGTGAAGAAGTCATTGCGAAGTATGGTGATACATTCAGTCCGAAGAAAGAGAACTGGGAACCGCTGCATGGCGATATTGAGTTCAAAGATGTGTCCTTTATGTATCCGGATGGTGATGAATGGGTGCTGGAACATTTCAACCTCAAGGTACCGCATGGCACAAATGTGGCAATTGTCGGAGAAACGGGTGCTGGCAAGAGTACCCTTGTCAATCTTGTATGCCGTTTCTATGAACCTACAAGTGGTCATCTGTTGATCGATGGACGGGATGCCCGTGAAAGAAGCCAGCTCTGGCTCCACAGCAATATCGGTTATGTATTGCAGAGTCCACATCTTTTCTCTGGTACGGTCAGAGACAATCTGCGGTATGGCAACCCGGACGCAAGTGATGAAGAAATCATGCAGGCACTGCAGCTTGTTCATGCGGAGGGTGTTATTGAACGCATGGATAAGGGACTTGATAGTGAAGTCGGTGAAGGAGGAGATCTTCTTTCTACTGGTGAAAAACAGTTGTTGTCTTTTGCAAGAGCACTGCTTGCGGATCCGAAGATTCTTGTCCTTGATGAAGCGACTTCTTCTATTGATACATTGACGGAGCGCATGATACAGAATGCGATTGATACGGTGATCAAAGGAAGAACGTCCTTTGTCATCGCCCACAGGCTTTCTACGGTAGTGGACGCGGATGTCATCCTTGTTGTCAAAGATGGAAAGATCATCGAAAGGGGAAAGCACCACGACCTGATGATGGAAAAAGGGTATTACTACAGCCTGTATAAAAGACAGTTTAATGACATGGCGGCAGATCTTATCTGACCGCTTTTTTGCTATAATGGAATCGGAGTTTTGATGTATGAAGAAAATACTAGTATTTGGTGCAGTGACATACGATATCATCGCGCATGTGAAAGCTTTGCCGAAGGGTAATGAAGATGTAGAATTTCTTGATCGGGAAATCCGGATAGGTGGTTCTGGATATGACGCGGCAAAGCTGTTAAATGGATTGCATAGTTCCTATGACCTGTTTGCGCCATATGGCAGAGGCAGTTATGGGGAATATGTATATGATAAAGCGGCAGAAGAAGGTATTGTGCTGCATTGTGAACGTGAAGACATGGAAGGCTGTACATTCCATATGGTGGATGAAGAAGGGAAGCAGTCCGTCATGGTCATGCCAGGGACGGAATATTCCTTTGATGAGGAGGATATTGCCTATGAAGATGAAGAAGATATTGCGGCAATACTCTGTTTTGGCGACATGTTAAAGGGAGAAAATGCAGAGGAATTTGTGGAATTTCTCTACCGGTGTGATGTGCCTGTCTATGTGGTGAGTGATGGATATGGTGCAGAATGGGATGAAGAAATATGGGAATCGCTGACAGATCTGCATCCATGCTGGATTTGTAAAGAAGAGGACCTTGTCTGCCTTGATGAGGATAGTGAAAAGGCAATGAAGAAACTCTCGAATGAAAATGACAATCCGCTTCTTGTCACAACGCAAAACAAAAGTATATTTTCACTGTATCAGGGGGAACGTTTCCGTACGCCGGACAGTGATGGATATAAAGATAATCATGCATTGCATTATGCATTTGCTGCATATGTCAGTGCCAGGGCGGCAGGTGTCGATGTGCGCAACAGTATGATGTTTGCCCAGGGGTTAGCAGAAAGATTTACGGAAAATGGAGGGGTCATGGACGAGTATGACTGGAATGAACAAAGACAGCGGCTCGTCAGAATGATTACGTACAAATCATGATAGATGGATTAGATGAATTTGAGTGGCAGGACCGGGTGAAGAAGACCGAGTGGCGTGCATTTTTGAACCGTTGGACAGGAAAGAAGAAGATTTATGCTTTCCTTGATTTTGATGGTGTCATCAATGTGATGTATCCGCCAGGTTCACCACAATATGAACGTTTTGCAAAGAAGAGCAATGCAATGGATTTTGCGGACCCGGATTGTGTCAGGCGTTTTTCTGACTTATGCATGGATTTTGATATTGCGGTCATCATCTCTTCTTCCTGGCGTTATGCAGGTATTTCCTTCTGCTATGACTATCTTGTCAAAGCCGGTATGGATGAGCGCGTAAAGGTAGTTGATGCAACAGAGGACAGCTTTACCTCAACCAGGGAAATGCAGATAACAAATTATCTGTTTGCCCATCCGGATTATGGAGAATATCTGATCTTTGATGATATGGAAATGGACCATCTTGAAAAACATCTGCTGCATTGCAATGCACATGAGGGTTATACGGAAGAACTTGACGCAAAGGCAAGAAAAATACTCAAAAAGAAAGGATATCATCCCAAAAAGAGATAATATCCTTTTTCTTATTCCGCAAAGCAGGTGATGAGTGCTTTATGCAGTCGTTTATAGAGACTTCCTGGCAGGATGCCATAGTCCCTGGCGACTTTGCGCATCGGTTCGTTTTTCACATAGACCCGATAGAGCAAAGGACCATCTGCACTGGTCGCAATGCGTTCAATCTTCCTTTCCGTTTCTTCAAGCTTCTTCTGCTTCTCCTGCAACAGACTTGCCGTTTCTTCTTTTCGCATGAGCCAGTAAATTCTGTCAGTGCCCTGAAAGGAACTGTTGCCGGATATTTTGCCAGTGCTCCTTAACCCATAGCTCATCTCATCTTCTTCCATGAGCTGTCTTTTGAGTATCCGGCACTCATGAATCAGGGGACGGTAGCCCCTGAGGTCTGCGATTACTGCATTGATCTGTTCATTGGTCATTCTGGTTTAATCCCTCCTTCAGCCATTTGTGCATGTGTCTCTGCATTGTCCGTAAGCTCAGATGATAATCGTGAGAAATCTCCTTCTGTGGGAAACCCTGGACATAGTTTTTGGCGATGATGTCCGCTGCATCAGTGCCATAGTTCTCTTTGATCCATCCCAGCACACACTGTACGTAGCTGTTGTTGTCTTTGAGCATCGTATACTCATTGATGCCATACGGCGACATAGCTTCGCGAACAGTGCTTGCTTTTTCCATGGCGTGCATGCGCGCTTCGCACTGCTGGTAAAACGCTGCTCTTTTGCGGAACATCTGCAGCTGTCTCTTGTAATTGTCTTTCTCCATACGTACCTCCATATGTTTTGTACGCAGGAAAATCGAAAACCCTCAAAAAAAGATGTAAAATAAGTCAAAATAATGAAAATGATACAAACAGAAGTGAACTGGAATTTTTCTTCTGATGATGAAAAAAAACACTTTACAAACATCATACGCAGATGTAATATAAATAAGCAATGCGGATATGGCGGAACTGGTAGACGCGCTGATTTCAGGTGTCAGTGGGGAGACTCGTGCAGATTCGAATTCTGTTATCCGCACCATATTAAGCTCCTTGAAATGGGAGCTTTTCTTTTTTTATTATGGAAATTAAGGAGTGACATGATGCGCAAAGACAAAACATTACTATGTATGATGGGAATCTGTCTTGTTCTGTTTGTGTCTGGAACATTCTTTGATGAACCGGTTGAATGGTTCATGGCAGAACATGGGTTGGATGTTATTTCTGTTGTTGCTGCAGCCATTGGACCACTACCACCATATGTGCTGCTTGCAGTATGTTTTTCTTATCTTTCCAATGAGAATAAATACTATGGAATCGTTTCTCTTGTGTTTTCGTTAGTCGCAGGATGGAGTCTGTTTCATCTTTTCATGGGTGGCATTGTTCTTGTCACTTTTGTTGTGGTTATCGGTTTATTGCTGTACTTTTTTGTCAGATGGAGTACGGGAAAGATGGAAAGCAGTGAAGTAAACAGAAAGAAGATTATCGCTGTAATCGGGGTAATTGTAATCGCACTTATTGTTGTAGAAGTGATGAAAGTCATATTTGCTCGTCCCCGTTTTATTTATCTTGATGAACTGGATGCTTCCTTTTCCCCATGGTATGTCATACATCAGCCATCTCTGCTGGATGATCGCTGCAAGAGTTTTCCCAGTGGGCACGCCATGTCTGCTTCTTTGTTGTACCTTTGGACATATTTTGGAAAAGGAAAGAAGTGGAAGACTGCTGTTGCCATTGGCTTTGCCATATTTGTCAGCATAGGCAGGATGATGTGTGGCATGCATTATCTTTCTGATGTTGCGATGGGCATGTTTATTGGCTATGGAGTTGTTTATCTCTTTGGAAACATGCTAGAATATCGCTTATGAAAAACTGGTTACATAATCTAAGCATGAAGTACATCCGCTTCATGCAGGGCAGATATGGTATGTATGGCATGGATGACCTTAACCGCACCGCTTCCTGGTTTGTGGTGATTCTCGATCTTGTTGGTATTATCTTCAATCTTCCGGTGCTTGTGTATCTTTCTCTTGTCTTCCTTGTGATGATCATGTTTCGCATCTATTCGAAGAATATTGTGAAGCGGACAATGGAAAATACAAAGTTCAGGGAACTGACAGGTGGCATACGGCATTATGGAATGGCAATGAAGAAGAATCGTGATGATCCTTCACATAAATACTTTGTATGTCCTTCCTGCCATCAGCTGGTAAGGGTTCCTTCCGGCAGAGGGAAGATTGAAATTACCTGCCCGAAATGCAGAAAGATGTTTACGCGCAAGAGCTGACATCTTTCTTTTTTTCTCTCTCTATAGTATCCTCTATTCTTGGAAAGAAGGAGTTCTCATGAAAGAAATTACAGTAGAAGAATTGCAGAATATGCGTGAAGCATATCTTTCTGATGCCAAGGCAAGAGTTGTCAGAAATGCCTTGACGAAAAATGATATCAGCACAATCAGCCGTGACTTTACAGCGATGTGCGACAACCCATCCATTTTCTCTATCGACCTGAAGACAATGCCGGTCACAAACCAGATGCAGTCTGGCAGATGCTGGATTTTCAGTGCGATGAATGTGCTGCGCGAAATGATCGCAAAGAAGTACAACATCAAGGAGTTTGAGTTGTCCCAGAACTACATTGCTTTCTATGACAAACTCGAGAAGGCAAACTGGTTCATGGATTGTGTCATTGCGGAAAAGAACAGTGACATCAACAGTCCGGAAATGCGCTATCTTCTTGAAAATGCAATAGGGGATGGTGGACAGTGGAATATGCTTGTGTCCATTGTCAAAAAGTATGGTATCTGCCCTAAGACAGCTATGCCTGAAACATACCAGTCTTCTCATACCGGGAATATGAACAGGATTCTGAACAGACGTCTGCGTAAGTTTGCCTGTGACATCCGCAAGATGAATGAAGAAGAACTGCAGGCTTACCGCACAAAGACAACAAAGGAAATCTATGGTCTTATCGCAAGCTGTTTTGGCCTTCCACCTGTTTCCTTTACCTTTGAATATGTAGACAAGGATGAGAACCATCATGCGGAATATGATGTTACACCACTTGATTTCTACCATAACTATCTTGGTGAAGACCTTGATGACTATGTCAATATCATCAATGGTCCTACTGCTGACAAGCCTTACTACAAGCAGTATTTTGTTAAGTACCTTGGCAATGTGGCAAATGGCAATCCGATTTCCCTTGTCAATCTGCCGATGGAAGAATTCAAGGCTGCTATCCTTGCCCAGCTGAAGGATGGTTATCCGGTATGGTTTGGCTGTGACTGTGGTGCAGATGGTGATCGTGAGACAGGTCTATGGGATGATCAGGCATTTGCGTATGGTGACACATTTGATATGGATCTGGATATGGAAAAGGCAGAAATGCTTGACTTCCGTCAGTCTGCTATGAATCATGCGATGGTCTTTACCGGTGTCAACCTTGTGGATGGCAGACCGACAAGATGGAAGATTGAAAATTCCTGGGGTGATAAGGTTGCCAACAAGGGTTACTACACATGCAGTGATACATGGTTTGACAAGTATATGTATGCGGCTGCTGTCAACCGTAAGTACCTGTCTGAGAAGGCACTCGCGGCTTTGCGGGAAGAAGCTGTAGAACTTGAGCCATGGGATCCATTTGGAACACTGGCAGACTAAATGAAAACAGTTTCATAAGTTCTGAAAAATATAACAAAAATATTTGGAAGTTTTCACATTTGGGGTTGCACGTGCATGCTGGCTCTTTTACAATGTTACCATTAAGAAATGCAATGACTGGGAAAAAAACTCTGGACGCATACATAGAGAACTGCCGGGTGGTGAAAGGCGGAGATGCTGAAAGGGCCATACTCACCCATGAGCAGCAGGCCCGAACACATTGCTTAGTAGGGGCTGACGGGAGTTCCCGTTACAGAAACAGCGATTCGCCTTGCGCCGATCGCACTGAGTGGCCGTATTGCGGCAAGAAGAGTGGTACCGCGGAAAAACGATATTCCGTCTCTTAGGGAAACCTGAGGGACGGATTTTTTGTTCCTTCAGGAAAAGGAAAGGAAGATATGATGAACTACAAAAAGTACAGTCCCGGGTATTTCCCGGCACCCGATGGGTATGACACATGGGTGAAGAAAGACCACATTGAAAAAGCACCGGCGTGGTGCAGTGTGGATCTTCGTGATGGTAATCAGGCGCTGATTACACCGATGAACCTTGAAGAAAAATTGAAGTTCTTTGACATGCTTGTCAAAATCGGTTTCAAGGAAATTGAAGTAGGCTTCCCGGCTGCTTCGGAAACGGAATTTGAATTTGTGCGCACACTGATCGAAAAGGAAATGGTTCCTGATGATGTGACACTGCAAGTGCTGACACAGTGCCGCGACCATATTATCCGCCGTACATTTGAAGCAGTGAAAGGGGCACCAAAAGCAATCATTCACTTCTACAATTCAACATCAGTTGCCCAAAGAGAGCAGGTTTTCGCTAAATCAAAAGAAGAAATCAAAAAGATTGCGACCGATGGGGCACAGCTTGTCCTGCAATTGTCCAAAGAATATGAAGGTAATTTCCAGTTTGAATACTCACCGGAAAGCTTTACCGGAACAGAGATGGACTATGCATTAGAAGTATGCAATGCCGTGCTTGATGTAATGTGTCCGACAACAGATAACAAGATGATTATCAATCTGCCTTCGACTGTGCAGATGAGCATGCCGCATGTCTATGCTTCACAGATTGAATTCATGTCGCGCAATCTTAAATACCGCGATAATGTCATTCTCTCTCTGCATCCCCATAATGACAGGGGGACGGGCGTGGCAGATGCGGAACTTGGCGTACTTGCCGGAGCAGAGCGCATTGAGTGCTGCCTTTTTGGAAATGGAGAGAGAACCGGCAATGTAGATGCGGTGACGCTTGCCCTTAATATGTATGGACATGGTGTTGATCCGAAGCTTGATTTCTCTGATCTGCCGTCCATTGTCAAAACGTATGAAGAAGTGACAGAGATGCACGTCTATGAGCGTTCGCCATATGCTGGAAAACTCGTCTTTGCTGCATTCTCCGGAAGCCACCAGGACGCTATTGCAAAGGGCATGAAATACCGTCGCACATATCATGAAACAAAATGGACAGTGCCTTATATCCTGATCGATCCACAGGACATTGGACGCACCTATGATGGGGATATTATCCGCATCAACTCCCAATCCGGCAAAGGCGGAATCAGCTATGTACTGGAAGAAAACTATGGCTTTATGATGCCCCCAAAGATGAAGGAAGACCTCGGTTATGCGGTAAAGGATATTTCTGATGAAGGACATCGGGAACTTTCTGTCAAAGAGGTTTATGACATCTTTGTCAACCGCTATCTCAATGTGGATGAGCCACTCCATATCAGTGATTTTTCCTTTACGACCAATGCCGACAATGTGGAAACTGTATTGAAAATCAATGAACAGCTGTATCGTGGCACAGGAAATGGTTCTCTGGATGCTGTGGGAAGTGCTGTTAAAAAGGTGATCAGCGAACAGTTTGTTCTGGAAACCTATTCTCAGCATGCTCTTGATGAAGGAATTTCCGCAAGAGCTGCCAGTTATGTTGGTCTGAAGTGGCAGGATGGCAGTGTTACATGGGGTGCCGGAATGGACAACGATATTATGAATGCCGGTGTCCGTGCCCTTGTTTCCGCCATCAATAATCATAGTGAAGAAAGGAAGGAACATGCATCATGGCGATGACAATGACGCAGAAAATACTCGCAGATCATGCGGGCAGGAAAGAAGTCAGGGCAGGAGAGCTCATCAATGCGGAGCTTGACCTTGTCCATGGCAATGACATAACAACGCCTGTTGCTATCAAAGCCTTTGAAAAGGCTGGTTTTACAAAAGTATTTGACAAAGACAAGGTGTCCATCGTCCTGGATCACTTTGTGCCAAACAAGGATATCAAAAGTGCCGAACAATCAAAACAATGCCGTAACTTCGCCAGCTGTCATCACATTTCTCATTTCTATGATGTGGGAAAGATGGGCATTGAACATGCTTTGCTTCCAGAAAAGGGCATTGTCATTGCCGGAGATTGCGTTATCGGTGCTGACAGCCATACCTGTACTTATGGTGCCCTTGGTGCATTTGCAACAGGTGTAGGTTCCACAGACATGGCAGCCGGTATGGCAACTGGTAAAGCCTGGTTCAAGGTACCTCCCGCAATCCGCATCAATCTGACAGGAAAACCAGGCAGTATGGTATCTGGAAAAGATGTGATTTTGACGTTGATCGGTATGATTGGGGTTGATGGTGCACTTTATAAATCATTGGAATTTTCTGGACCTGGTGTTTCTTACTTATCCATGGATGACAGGCTCTGCATATGCAATATGGCAATTGAAGCAGGTGCTAAAAATGGCATATTCCCGGTAGATGAAACAACCATTGCTTATTTGAAAGAACGTACTGACAGAAAGTGGAAGGTTTATGAAGCAGATGATGATGCACCATATGAAAAGATGATTGAGATTGATCTTTCTTCCATTGTGCCAACTGTGAGCTTTCCGCATCTGCCTTCCAATACCCATCCCGCAACAGAGGGAGAAAACATTCCTATTGACCAGATTGTGATCGGAAGCTGTACAAATGGAAGGCTGGAAGACATGGAAGCAGCATATAGCATTTTAAAGGGAAGACATGTGGCAGAGGGAGTGCGGGCGATCATCATCCCGGCAACTATGGATGTTTACAAGACCTGTATCCAGAAAGGATATGCTGAGGCGTTCATTGATGCTGGCTGTATCATCTCCACGCCTACCTGTGGACCATGTTTAGGTGGTTATATGGGAATATTGGCAGATGGTGAACGCTGTGTTTCCACAACGAACCGTAATTTTGTCGGCCGTATGGGCGCTAAGACATCAGAAGTATATCTTGCCAGTCCTTATACTGCTGCAGCAAGTGCCATTGATGGTCATATCAGTGATCCACGCAAATACCTGGAGGAAAAATGATGAAGAAGAAGGGAATTGTTTATACTTGTGGGGATCACATCGATACCGATGTGATCATACCTGCACGTTATCTCAATATACCGGATGTAAAAGAGCTTTCTCTTCACTGCATGGAGGATATTGACTCCGCATTTCCAAAGAAGGTGAAAGAGGGTGACATGATTGTTGCTGGATGGAATTTTGGTTGTGGTTCTTCAAGAGAACATGCCCCGGCAGTGATCAAAGAATGCGGGATATCCTGTGTCATTGCCAGGAGTTTTGCCCGCATCTTCTATCGCAATGCCATCAATATTGGCCTTGCTATTCTGGAATGTCCAGCTGCAGCTGATGGCATAGAAAAAGGTGATACGGTGGAAGTGGACTTTTCTACAGGTGAGATTCGTGATCTGTCAAATGGGCATATTTACCATGCAGAACCATTTCCGGATTTTATTCAGAAGATGATTACGGCAGGTGGACTTTTGAATGCCATCAGGGAGGAACAGGATGCATAAGAAGATTGCGGTCATTCATGGGGATTGTTCCTCAAAGGAAATTGTCCGTGAGACAATCCGGGTGCTGAATAAGATCTCGCATATCTATGGATGTACATTCACATATGAAAAGGTTGCAATGGGAGGAGAGGCGATTGATCTTTATGATGATCCGCTGCCTGACCATGAATTGCAAAAATGCAAAGAAAGCGATGCGGTGCTTCTTGGCGCAATCGGTGGCCCGGCGTGGGATCATATGCCCAAAGAAAAAAGACCGGAAACCGGATTGTTGCGGCTGCGCAAGGAAATGGGACTCTATACAAATCTGCGCCCGGCAAAAGTCTTTTCTGCCCTTGCAAAAGCAAGTCCTTTGAAACAGGAGATTGTCGATCGGAACATTGATCTGATGATAGTCAGAGAATTAACAGGTGGAATTTACTTTGGTGAACATTCCATAACTATTGAAAATGGTTCAAGGTATGCCCGTGATATTATGGGCTATCATGAAGAAGAAATTGAACGGATTGGCCGGATTGCTTTTGAAACAGCCATGAAGCGCCGCAAAAAGCTGACAAGTGTGGATAAGGCAAATGTCCTGGACACAAGCAGGCTATGGCGGGATGTGATGCATACTCTTGCTGAAGAATACCCGGAAGTGACATATGAGGACATGCTGGTGGACAATTGTGCGATGCAGCTGGTGAAAAACCCGGATCAGTTCGATGTCATTGTGACGGAGAACATGTTTGGTGACATTCTGTCTGATGAGGCAAGTGAAATAACCGGCTCAATCGGTATGATTCCTTCCTGTTCACTAGGCGATACAAAACAGGGACTTTATGAACCGGTACATGGTTCAGCACCTGATATTGCCGGCATGGATATCGTTAATCCATGTGCCTGTATTCTTTCTGCAGCACTCATGTTGCGCTACAGCTTTGGCATGGAAAAAGAAGCCAATGCCATTGAAAGGGCAGTAGAAGAAACACTTGCGGCAGATTATCGGACAAAGGACATCATGAGTACAGACAAAATCCAGGCTGGCTGTACTGCGATGGCAAATGAAATCATCAACAGAATCAGATAAGGAGGCAAAACTATGGAAATAAAAGTAACCAAAACAACAACACCAAAGCAAAAACCACAGGATGAGACAAAACTCGGCTTTGGACAGATATTTACCGATCATATGTTCGTGATGAAATATGCCAGGGGCATTGGATGGCATGATGCAGCAATTGTTCCTTATGGACCATTTATGCTGGATCCTTCTTCACAGGTACTGCACTATGCGCAGGAAGTTTTTGAAGGAATGAAAGCATATCGGACAAAGGAAGGAAAGATACAGTTGTTCCGACCGGCGTGCAATGCACAGAGGTTTGTGGATTCCTGTGACCGCCTCTGCATTCCATCTGTTGATGAAAAGGACTTCATAGAAGCAGTTAAAGCCATCGTCCATATGGATGAAGGCTGGGTACCGCATAGTGAAGGTACATCTCTTTATATCAGACCATTTATTTTCGCTACTGGCACCGGACTTGGTGTCCATGCCTCTGATGAATACATTTTCTGCATCATTCTTTCACCTTCTGGAGCGTATTATGCAAGCGGTCTGAAACCAGTGCGTATTTATGTGGAAGATGAATATATCCGCGCTGCTCCAGGTCTTACCGGATTTGCCAAATGCGGTGGAAACTATGCCGCAAGCATGAAATCGGGAGAACTTGCCGAAAAGCTTGGATATGCCCAGGTATTGTGGCTGGATGGTGTGGAACATAAATATGTAGAAGAAGTCGGGGCGATGAATATCTTCTTCAAAATTGATGGAAGAATCATCACTGCACCATGCAATGGAACAGTACTGCCAGGTGTTACACGCCGCTCGGTGATTGAACTTTGTAAAGACTGGGGTTATGAAGTGAGTGAAGAAAGACTTGCGGTGGATGATCTGATGCGCTATGCTCGTGAAGGTCGTGTTGAAGAGGTATTTGGTACAGGTACTGCAGCAGTTATTTCGCCAGTTGGAGAGCTGCGGTGGAAAGAAGAAACAACCATCATTCATAACAACACTATCGGAGAACTGACAGAAAAACTTTATAATACTCTGACTGGTATTCAGTGGGGCAGAATAGAAGATACGAAAGGGTGGATTACTGTAGTGGACTAAACCGGCAAAAAAGCCGGTTTTTTTGACGGTGTATGAGACATGTGGGTGTGGTACAATAGAAAAAGAAATTGGAGTGAGAAATGAAAATTGGTGTAATATCTCTTGGCTGTGCCAAGAATCTTGTAGATACCGAAAATCTGCTTGGACTATTGCGGTTTTCTGGTATTGAACTGACAACAAACAGAGATGAGGCAGATGCCATCATCATCAATACATGTGGCTTTATTGAAAGTGCCAAGCAGGAAGCGATTGATACAATCCTGGAAGTGGCTGACCTCAAGGAAAGCAATCTCAAAAAGCTCATTGTCATGGGCTGTCTTTCCCAGCGCTATAAGCCACAGCTGGAAGAGGAGATGCCTGAAGTTGACCGCTTTATTGCCATTGATGAGTATCCGATGATGGGTTCCATTCTTTCGGAAGTACTCGGTGTGAAGGTGACAAACAATTATGGACTTGTACCACGTGTTTTGTCAGGCAAGCCATGGATGGCCTATCTGCAGATCAGCGATGGCTGTGACAACCGTTGCAGCTTTTGTGCGATTCCTTTGATCCGTGGCCGCCTCCACAGCCGTGATGAAGCGGAAATTGTTGCTGAGGCACAGGAACTTGTGAAAAATGGGGTGAAGGAAATCACCCTTGTTGCCCAGGACTGTGCCAGGTATGGGTTTGACTGGGATTATAAACAGCATCTTGGTGAATTGTTGAAGAAACTGGATGCGATTGAAGGCATTCACTGGATCAGATTGCTGTATCTCTATCCGGATGAAGTGGAAGATGATCTGATTGAACTGATCCGTGATGCAAAACATATTGTTCCTTACTTTGACATTCCTTCACAAAGTGGTTCAAACCGCATACTGAAGGCGATGCGCAGAAGAACAAACAGGGAAAAGATCATTTCCCTATGTGCTAAAATTCGCAAGGAGATGCCACAGGCAATTCTTCGTACAACATTGATTTCCGGTTTCCCATCAGAAACAGAAGAAGACCATCAGGATACACTTGCTATGGTGAAGGAAATCGGGTTTGACAGACTTGGTGTATTTACCTTTTCGAAAGAAGATGGAACACCGGCATTTGATATGGAAGATGATGTGCCGGAAGAGGTCAAACAGGCACGCCGCAAAGAGATACTTGCTGTACAGGAAGAAATTGGTGTAAAGCGGCTGATGGAGAGAATTGATAGAAGTGCAGAAGTGCTTGTTGAAAGCATTGATCCTCTGACGGGGATGTATATTGGACGAAGCTGTGAATTTGCACCGGATAATGTGGATGGAAATGTGCGTTTCCGTTCTGATAAAAAGCATCATCCGGGTGAGTTTGTCACAGTGCGTTATAAAAAGACCAGTGGTCAGAATCTGATAGGTGAAGAGGAATCGTGATAAGGAGGATTGTATGAAAACCTATATCGGAATTGATCTTGGCGGAACAAATGTCAGGGTCGCAAAAGTAGATGAGGAAGGTAATGTCCTTTCTCAGGTAAAGGGACCTTCCTATGGTACAGAGGGTCCAGAGAAAGTCATGGCTAATCTCAAGAACATGGTGCGTGAGATTCCAGGCTGGAACGAATGCGAAGGTATTGGTGTAGGTGTACCTGGCCCGGTTGATACAAAAGCGGGTACAATGGTTCTTTCTACCAACCTTCCAGGCTTCAAAGGTTATCCGTTTGCCAGTGAATTGAAAAAGGAATTCGGCATGCCGGCATTCCTGGATAATGATGCCAATGTAGCAGGTCTTGCGGAAGCTCTGGTCGGTGCTGGAAAAGGACTTGATGTTGTCTTCTATACAACAATTTCAACTGGTATTGGTGGTGTACTTGTTGTCAATGGCAAGACAGTTCCTGGAAAGCATGGCTTTGGTGGTGAAGTTGCCAATATCATCATTGACCGCAACCGTGAAAAGGTGAACTACCTCAATGCAGGTGCTATTGAAAATGAAGCAAGTGGCACTGCCATCACCCGTAAGGGGCGTGCTGCTTTTGGTGAAGAAGCTGTACCGCATGCCGGTGTTGTCTTCGACATGGCACAGGCTGGTGACCCAAAGGCAAAGGCAATTGTTGAAGAGGTGGAAGAAGACCTTGGTCAGTTCTTTGCAACTGTTGCCTGCGTATGTGACCCGGAAATTTTCATCATTGGTGGTGGTCTTACAAAGAGTGCAGACAAGTTCCTGCCAGGTGTCATTGCCAACTTCCAGAAGTTCTCTCATGAAGCAGTCCGCGATACACCATTTGTCATTTCCAGTCTTGAAGAACCAGGTGTCATCGGTGCTGCGATGCTGCCAAAGAGTGCAGGACTTTAATCCATCTGCAGCCAGCCTTCGGGCTGGTTTTTTTGTGTTCCTTAGCTTTATGCTATAATGTTCTGCGTGATGAACATGGATAACGTATTTCATATATCAGATTGTAAAAAATATAACCGGTGTGCAAGGCTGTACCGGTTGGATAAAGAGAATGAACCGGAGAAGTTCCGGCCTTTTGTGCGCCTTGATGAAGAAGTGACGGAACTTGCCGCAAAGAAACTCGGCATCAAAGACTGTTTCAAGGGACAACGAGGCGATGCTCCCCGTCTTGCAATGGATGCGCTTCAGCAGTATGACTGGCTTGTCAAAGCAAGGTTTCAATATGATTTATTGCGAATCAAAGTGCCATTTCTGCACAAGGTAAAGGATGGATGGGACCTCTACTTTCTGTTTGTTGGTCTTTATCCACATGCGGATGACATCCAGTTTTATTGTGACATGGTATTTGTGCTGGAAGGCTGTGGCATAAAGCTGAATGATATACGCATTATTCACCTCAATGCCAATTACGAGCGGCAGGGAGAACTGGATGTGGATCAGTTGTTTGTGATCAGCGATGCATTGTATAACATGTCAAACAATCCGACCATTCCTCTAAAGGAAATGATTTACCAGAAGAAGCGCGATATCCGTCCCCTGTTGAAAGAGATGGCAGAGTGTGAAGACAAGCCGATGCCTTTGCCAAAGCGGACACAGAAGTGTACAGGCCGTATGAAGTGCCGGTATTATCAGGATTGCTTTGAAGAAAATGAAGAGATACCGGATAATTCCATCCTGACATTGAATTCATCCCGGGAAAAGTACAATATGGCAAGAGAAGGTGTACGTTTCCTCAAAGATGCGGATGTTGAAAGACTGGAAGGAAACCGCCAGCAGTTTGCGGAAATCATGGCTGATATGAATGGCGGTCTCTTTGTGGATAAAGCAGCGCTTTCTTCCTGGCTTTCCCGGATAACCTTTCCGATATCGTTTCTTGACTTTGAGTGGGAAAGGTTCGCCATACCGCCATATGATGGCATGAAGCCCTATGATGTCATGCCATTTGAGTATTCATTGCATATCCTGCATGAAGATGGAAGGGTAGAGCATTCAGTCTTTCTTTCTGTGCATGATGACAGAAAGGAACTGGCTGAATCGTTGATTCAGCATATTCCAGAAACGGGCAGTGTCGTTGCCTATAATGCCTTTACGGCTGAAAAGGTGCGCATTGAAGAACTGGCAAAACAGTTTCCGGAATACAAAGAAAAACTGGATGCCATCAATGCTCGCATGGAAGATCTCGAACTCGTCTTTGTCAGCGGCATTGTCTATGATGTGCGCATGGCAGGACAGTGGTCACTCAAGAAGATTATGGCGATGATGGATGATGAAAGCTATAACGATCTTGCCATCCACCAGGGCATGGAAGCGGTCTTTGAATGGCGGCACCTGGATAACAATGAACAGGAAGACAGGGAAGAGATTATTGAGAATCTGAAGAAGTATTGCAGTATGGATACATATGCGATGCTTGTTGTCTACAATTGGTTGAAAAAGCTGATCACCGGGTGATACCGGTGGTCTTTTTTGCTTTATCGCGCTATAATAGAGACAGGAAGAAAGATCATGTGAAATTCATATCATTATTCTGCAATATACCGCAATGCACATATAGACAGGAGGTGTCACATATGCGGTTTGAAATCATTGGAAAAAATATTACAGTTACGGAAGCAATGAAAGGAAAGATCGAAGAGAAGCTCACCATTCTTGACAAGTATCTGATCATCGATCCAAATACCATTGCGCGGGTAGTTGCCCGGGTGTATCCGAACTCTCAGAAAGTAGAGGTCACGATTCCTACCAAGATTGGTCTTTTGCGTACAGAAGTAGTTGATGATGACTTCTATGCAGCAGTTGATCTTGCCATTGACAAACTGGAAGGACAGATCCGCAAGCAGAAGACAAGACTTTCGAGAAGACATCGTGAAAATCTGGCTGTTTCCTTTGTGAATGAGGAAATCGAAGAAGAAACCAGGGAAGAAATCCCGGTCAAGACAAAGTCTATTACAGCTGACAGACTGGATCTCGATGAGGCAATCATGCAGATGGAACTTTCCAACCACGACTTCTACATCTATACTGATGAGGAATCTGGAAAGATATCTGTTGTTTACCGCCGTCGGGACAACAGCTATGGCCTGATTGAAGTGGATAGCTGATGCACATCTGAAGGACTGCAGAAATTGCAGTTCTTCTTTTTTTGTGCAATTGCGCCATGTTCTATGGAGAACGTGCACAAAAATATATCATTTTTAGTATGAATTTCTGGAACTTTCGTTTGAGTATGGGGAGTAATGTCTATGATGCACAATATAAAAGGGTGATGGAGGAAAAAACTATGAAAACGTATGAAGAGGAAGAAACAGTTATGCAGTATCTTGGAAGGGCATATCGTCGATGCCGCCGGAGAATGGACATTTCCCAGTGCCTTGGAGAAAAGGCAGAAAACAGCAGGACCTATGACAGCGATCGCAACTATGTCTATCTCATTGATCGCACGGTCATGGATTGCTGCAGCGACACGCGTCATATCATCATTAATGATTATCTGAAGAAAAGTGCCCCGAAGTGGTATGTAGGTTACTTTTCCAAATCGCGATATTACAGGGTCAGAAGAGATGCAGTACATGAGTTTCTCCATTGCCTTCAGGGGTAAACGATGTTAGAATTCTTACATGAAGTGTCCAGTAAATTGGCTATCGTATCTGCAGGAAATCATTGACAGTGGCATCGATAATGGGACCGCTTTCAACCCGTCAACAACTTTTGAGGAACTGGGTATGGATTCTTATGAGATTGTTGACTTTCTGCTGAAGGTGGAAGAGAAGTTTGATATTGTCATTGCTGATGAGGATATGTTCCGTGTCCGCAATATGAAAGATGTACTGGATATCATCAGTGAAGGGTCTAAGGAGGAATTAACAAATGCTTAAGGGTATTGCTGCTTCACAAGGTATTGCTGTTGCAAAAGTCTACAAGCTTGTTCAGCCAGCGCTCGACATCCAGAGAGTGGATGCCGATCCTGATACAGAACTGAAGAAGCTCGACGAGGCTTTCACAAAGACGGTCGCTGACATTGAAAAGATCAAGGAAGTTGCTTCCAAGAGCCTCAAGGAAGAGGAACTGGCAATTTTCGATGCACATCTGACAATGGCTAACGATCCGGAATTCCGTTCCATGATGGAAAATGAAATCAGGGATAACAAGGTCAACGCAGAATTTGCTGCTGACAGTGTTTCCAAGATGATGGTTTCCATGTTCGAATCCATGGATGATGAGTACATGAGAGGAAGAGCTGCAGATATCAAGGACGTTTCTTTTCGTCTTCTCTGCAATCTGACAGGCAAGGAAATTCCTAACCTCGCTACTCTCGATGAACCGGTTATCATCGTTGCAAAGGATCTCACACCATCTGATACAGGCTCTCTGAACAAGGATTATGCAAAGGGTTTTGCTACTGAAATCGGTGGGCGTACAAGCCACAGTGCAATCATGGCAAGATCTCTTGAAATTCCAGCTGTTGTTGGTGTTACAGGTATTCTTGAAGCAGCAAATGCTGGTGACAGAGTCATTCTCGATGCCATCAATGGTGAAGTCATTCTCAATCCAACAGATGAACAGGTTGCTGAATATGAGAAGAAGGCTGAAGAATTCGCCAAGGAAAAGGAAGCACTCAAGGCATTGAAGGACCAGCCATCTGTTTCTACAGATGGACACAAGGTATTGCTCGTTGGTAATATCGGTTCTCCGGCAGATGTTGAAGGTGTATTGAATAACGGCGGTGAAGGTGTTGGTCTTTTCAGAACAGAGTTCCTCTATATGAAGAGCGAAAACGACTTCCCGGATGAAGAAACACAGTTTGCTGCATATAAGTCCGTTCTTGAAGGCATGAATGGCAAGCCGGTTGTTATCCGTACACTCGATATCGGTGGTGACAAGAAGCTTAACTACTACACATTCGATGAAGAAATGAACCCATTCCTTGGTGTTCGTGCTATCCGTTTCTGCCTCATGAGAAAGGATATCTTCCGTGTTCAGCTCAGAGCCCTTCTTCGTGCATCTGCTTATGGACATCTCTGCATCATGTTCCCGATGATTGCGACTGTGAATGAATTCAAGGAAGCAAAGGGTGTTTATGATGAAGAACGTGCAAAGCTCATTGCTGAAGGTGTCAAGGTTGGTGACGATGTTGAAGTCGGCTGCATGATCGAAATTCCGGCAGCTGCAGTACTGGCTGACCAGCTCTCCAAGTATGCTGACTTCTTCTCCATCGGTACAAATGACCTCATCCAGTACTCCATGGCTGCTGACCGTATGAGCCAGCCGGTATCTTATCTGTACCAGCCGCTCAATCCTTCCATTCTCCGTCTTGTCAAGATGACAATTGATGGTGCTCACAAGAATGGCAAGTGGTGCGGTATGTGCGGTGAAATGGCAGGTGATGAACTTGCTGCACCGGTACTCTTAGGTCTTGGACTTGATGAATTCTCCATGAGTGCTACATCCATTCTGCGTGCCCGCAAGATGATCAATGGTCTCAACTATGAAGAGATGAAGAAGCTTGCTGAGGAAGCAGTTGGCATGGACACAATGGAAGAAGTTACTGAGCTTGTCAAAAAGACAATTGCATAATTGCAGTCTTCAGGAGTTGCCACAAAGTGGTGACTCCTTTTTTCATTTCTGAGCCAAAGAAAAACACTCCCAATCGGGAGTGTGTGTCAGAGTTCTTTGTCTGCCATTTCTTCCATCTGTTTCCATTCTTTGAGGAACTCATCTGAATAGAACTTGACATAAGGATAAGTGCTTTTGACATAGAATTCCTGCATATCATCCAGACGAAGACAGCCAAGTGTTCTGCCATAGGCGCATCCACAATCGATATGAATTGTCTTGTCACCAGGGCTGTGTACGATCTTGCCATCATAGTTTGGCGCATACATAAAGGTTGGCGTATGACCGACAATCATCGTGCAGTCATCAAAGGGGTTGGTTTCGATGTCCACATGACTCCAGACAAGAATCTGTGGGGGAACCTCGGACATCCTTGTGTCCGGATGCATATATTGTTCGGAAAGACCGGCATGGACAAGCAGGAACTTTCTGCCATGTACGGTCAGATATTTATAGAGCATTCTGTCTTCCAGATATAATTTGATGTCATAGCATTCTGGAAAGGTGAGGTCCATAAACTGGTCTGCCGTGCGATAACCACCATTGTAGTGCAGCCAGCACAACAGGTCATTTGTCATATCGATGTTGGAATTGTCCTTTTTGGCATCGATCAGTTCCTGGCAGTATCTTGCCAGCCATACATCATGGTTGCCAAAAATCAGATGCATGTTTTCATGGGACATGATTTCCTGCAACAGGGGAATGGAAAAGTTCCCGCGGTCACAGACATCTCCGACAATCCATAAAGCATCATAGTCGCTGAAAGAAATCAGTTCCAGCATCTGATCAAACTCTTCTTTACAACCATGTAAATCACTCATTACATAAATAGCCATATCTGCAAACCCACTTTTCTGTTTTTATATTGTAGCGCAAAAAACGACAGAGGGGAAGATAACGCTTTCATTCTGCAGGTGGGGTTTCTGGATGTATGATTTCAATGACGGTCAGTTCTCCGTTTGTATACGTGCACATCAGCTCATCATTCATGTGAATATCAGAAGGGGATGAGCAGTCATTCCCATCCAGTATCATCACATCACTGTCAAAAGGAACAAAGATTTCCTTTTTGTTATCATCGCGTACAACCGTAAATGCATGTTCATCGATTGCTGTGACTTTTCCATAGACTGTATCGGATACCATTTCTTCTTCCGGTTTTGCAGAACAGCCGGAAAGGAGGATGAGCAATAGAGACAGACACTGGATACACCGCATTTTTACACCTCTTTTCATGATGAGAATAGTTGTTGAATTTGAAATTGTTACGTAGTTTTTCTGAACAACACGTGAATCCTGCTGTTCGGGAATTCTTTCTTCACAAGAAATGGTGTATTTGCTATAATACATCGGTAAAAAACAGGAGGAGATATACATGGGAAGAGCACATGAAGTCCGCGCAGCTTCGATGGCAAAGACCGCGGCAATGAAGTCAAAACTGTATTCCAGGTTTGGTAAAGAGCTGTATATTGCAGCCAAGAGTGGTGTTCCTGACCCGGATATGAACCTCACACTGAAGAGAAAGATTGCTGAAGCAAAGTCCAATCAGGTACCTGCTGATGTCATCAAAAGAGCAATTGACAAGGCAAAGGGTGGTACTGATGAGAACTATGATGAGGCACGCTATGAAGGCTTCGGACCTGGTGGCAGCACACTCATCATCGATTGTCTGACTGACAACACAAATCGTTCTTATACAAACGTAAAGACATGTTTCAACAAGTGCCACGGCGCAAAGCTTGTCAATGCCGGTGGCGTTTCCTATAACTATGAGGAAGTGGGTATTTTCGAATTCCCATATGAGGATGACGAAAAAATGCTCGATGTCCTTATGGAAGCGGAAGTTGATGTACAGGATATCAGTGTGGAAGAAGGCGAAATGACCGTCAAGACATCCTATTCTGATTTCGGCAAGGCACAGGAAGCACTGGAAAAGTTCCTTGGCGAAGATGCAAAGTTTGACAGATGTGAAGTAACAATGCTGCCGAATGAATATGTTGAGCTTACAAATCCGGAAGATGTAGAAACTTTCCACAGACTGATGGATATGCTCAATGATGTTGACGATGTCAACAAGATCTACACCAACGCTGTTGTAGCTGAGTAAACAGGTGAAGGCGGATTATCATCCGTCTTTTCTTTTTTGTGATATGATCATTGTTGTTCTGAGGTGATTGAACGTTATGACAAATATGGAAAACAAAGAAATCAAACAGAAAAAGAAAAAGAAGAAAAAGCTGAAAAATGCTGTTTATAATGTACTGCTTGTCGTGCTGCTATGCATTTGTGCCTTTTCCGGCTATCAGATTATCAAAATCTACGTCGATAATGCTAATGCCAAAAAAGTACAGACCGAAACAAGTCTCAGGGTCATTCCGGAAACATCTTCTGCACCTGAAGTACAGACACAATATGAAACGATGTTTAATGAAACACTGGCACAGAATGATGACTTTATCGGCTGGCTTGTGTTTGACAGCGGTCTTCTCAATGTGACAGTTGTGCAGGGAGAAACTAATGACAGCTATCTGCGCCGTAACTTCTATAAGCAATATGATGTTAACGGCACTGTCTTCCAGGATGCCCAGCAGGACCTCAATGGCACAAACATCACCATTTATGGTCATTACATCTATTCCGATGCCTCATTGATGTTCTCACCACTTGAACAGCTCAAAAACCAGGCCAACTATGAAGCCAACAAGACCTTCCATCTGTATCTGGAAAATGAGGTGAGGGACTATACGGTATGTGCTGTAGCGGACTATGATACGCGTACCCAGAATGTGCACTATGAGTATGGAAACTTCGATGATGCTTCCTGGAATGGTTTCTATGACCTGATAGCAAACAGGTCACTGTATGGTACAGGTGTTTCTGTTACTGCAGCAGATCACTTTGTGACATTGCAGACATGTGAAAGAACAGACAGCAATCGCAGAACACTGGTCATTGGTGTGGAAACCGGCAGAAGAAGTATTTCTGAAGATGCACCGGTTGCGGTAGGATGAAAGATTTCCATTGTGAAATCTTTTTTTGTCTAGAAAAAGCAGATTGCTCTGCTTATTTCACATAT
>CASEPS010000010.1 GCA_949289855.1 uncultured Erysipelotrichaceae bacterium | reverse complement strand
CTCGAACACGCAAGTTAATGGAGGGCTTTTACATATTGTCTTAAAGGGAAGTCAAAAGCTTCCTGGAAGCTCCGACTTCTATAAGTCGGAGTAGTTCACTACCAATAGCCAACTGTTTTACTATCTTCATATGCCGCATAGACTTCATCCAGGTCATCTGGTGTAACAACAAATGCGCCGCCTAATAACTGATACTGTCCATGGTCAATGACAATACCACCCTGGTTTGGATAACAGATGATGGGCATACCTTTGTCTTCAAGAGAACGGATGATGGCATAGAGGTGTTTTTCATTCTGTTCATAGTGGACATCAATGTCAAACCCTTCCAACAGTCCAAGGCCATACTGGTATTGAAACTGGTAGTCGGCATCTTCAGTGAGATGAAATTCCTGTAACTGGATCAAAGCACCTGCACTTGTGCCCATGACAACACCCTGATAGTCGCGGATGTCCTGCTGGATATCAAGGTCATAGAGCCTCTGCATCATCCAGTCTGGAAGTCCACCGGTGAAGAACAGTACATCTGCCTGGGCAATCTTTCGCTTTGCGGAAGATGGATCATCTTCATAATAGTTGACCCAGTGAATCTGTTCATCCTTTATGCCAAAGGCACGGAATGGTCTTACGAGTTCTTCATAATGTTCCTGTCCCCTGCCATAGCGGTCATACCATTCTTCACGGTCTGTAATCCATCCTTCATCATAGGATAATGGCAGGATGAGTACATTTGTATCAGGATGCAGGTATTGTTCCATGGTGGCATATGCCCATGGTTCATCAAAATTGGATATATTCAGTAAAATGTTTGCCATGAAATTCCTCCATTGTGCTGTGTTCTTCTTCGTTTTCAGTTATCATTAAGGAAGAAGAGGTAAATCTATGAAACGATATCATGTCATTGTGGAAGGACGCGTACAAGGCGTCGGCTTCCGTGGATTCTGTATGCGCATTGCTTTGGAGCGTCATCTGACGGGCAGCGCAGCCAATCTCGACAATGGAATGGTCGAGATCTATGTGCAGGGAGAGCCTGCTGATATTGATTACTTCCTGGCAAAAGTACAGGAAGGTGACCGCTTCATCCGGGTGGATGATATGAGCATCAAAGAAACAGAAGTCGTCGAAGGGGAAAAGCGGTTCGGTTATGGCTATGGTCACGCATGGTGACCCTGAAAAGTATACATCACAATGCCACCGGCAACCGCAACATTCAGTGATTCAAAGCCCTGCATTTCAATAAAGAGCTTTGCATCACAAAGAGAAAGGATTTCATCTGAAACACCCTGTCCTTCATTACCAAGCACAAAAGCCATTTTTTCTTGTGCTGAAAAGGAACGCATACCACTTGCTTCATGCAGGGAGGTACCAACAATGGTAAAGTCATCGTGTTTCAATGTCTCTATTGTTTGTGTTAAATCGCTGTAAATCACAGGGATGTAAAACAGTGCTCCCTGGGTAGAGCGGATAACCTTTTCATTATAGACATCTACTGTATGTTTCGAACAACAGATGGCATCAAAGGAAAAGGATACCGCTGTGCGGATGAGGGTACCAAGGTTTCCAGGATCCTGCACATCATCGAGCAATAAGACCCGCTTTGGTTCTTTTACGGTCATTTTACATTTCTCACAAACCCCAATGCGGTGTACAGCACTGACATTTGTGGAAATCTTCTTCATGATTTCCGGTGTCACAAGAAGGTATTTCTCATACGGACAGTCATCTTCATCAGTGATGACGTAATGCAATATGCCAGCCTTTCTGGCTTCGCTTATCAGATGGTCCCCTTCCACAAGGAAAAGTCCCGTCTCATCACGATATTTCTTCTGATGAAGTCTCACCAGATTCTTTACTTTTGCATTTTGCAGTGATTTAATTCTTTCCATAAGCCACCCTTGTTCTTTCGTGGTTATTAAATAGGATTTGGGTATATTTTTCAACTATCATATCGGCTTTACATAAATTTAACATACTGCTGATTACGGATTTTACGATCGATACGTATGATAAGCGCGTTATAGAGGAGAAATTTATGAATGGAATGTCTGCCAGAAATCTGAATCTCTGGTATGGTGAGAAACAGGCTCTCAAAAATATCAATCTCGATATGCCTGAAAAACAGATTACAGCATTGATCGGACCTTCCGGTTGTGGCAAATCCACATTTCTGAGAAGTCTTAACAGAATGCACGACCTTTACCGCAATATCCGCATTGAAGGTACTGTCACACTCAATGGAAAAGATATTTATAAGGAAATGTCTGCCGATGATCTGCGCACAGCAGCAGGTATGGTTTTCCAGCGTCCAAATCCATTTGGCATGAGCGTATATGACAACGTGGCATATGGTCCACGTATTTCCGGTATCCGCTCTCGTGCAAAACTCGATGAAATCGTAGAGAAGTCATTACGTGCAGCAGCCGTCTGGGATGAACTCAAAGACCGTCTCAGCAAGCCTGCCCTGGGGCTTTCCGGTGGTCAGGCACAGCGTCTTTGCATTGCCCGTGCCATTGCGGTCAACCCATCTGTTCTTCTGATGGACGAACCGACATCCGCACTTGACCCGATTGCTACACAGAAAATTGAAGAACTGGCGATGGAACTCAAAAAGAATTACACCATCGTCATCGTCACGCACAACATGCAGCAGGCAGAAAGAATTTCTGACCGTACAGCATTCTTCCTGCTCGGTGAACTGATTGAAGTTCAGCCAACTGCTGATCTGTTTGGAAACCCGAAAGACAAGAGAACGCAGGACTATATTACAGGGAGGTTTGGTTAATATTATGCGTACAAGACTTGATAATCAGCTTCGTGAACTCAATGATGACATCATCCGCCTCGGCGGACAGTGTGAAAAAGCAATTGCACTTACGAACAATGTTCTTCTGACACGTGATACAGTGGATTTTGAAGAAATTCATTCCCTTGCGGAATCCATCCGTCACAATGAGAAGTCCATTGAAAATGTATGTATGAGATTACTGCTTCTGCAGCAGCCGATGGCACAGGATCTGCGTACCGTTTCCTCTGCTTTGAAACTTGTCACAGACCTCAACAGAATCGGTGAAATCTCTGCTGATATGAGCGATGTCATCGCTTATATGGCAAAGGATAATGCACCGGATTCCCTGCAGCAGATGGCTGCCAACACTTCTGCCATGGTAAGACATGCCATCGATGCCTTTGTCAGACACAATGAAGACATTGCCCGCAATGTCATCAGCCAGGATGATGCAGTGGACAAACTTTTCCAGGAAACAAAGACTGAAGTCATCAATATGTTCAAGTCTTCTCCGGATAAGGCAGATTTTGTGGTTGACCTCGTCATGCTTGCCAAGTATTACGAAAAGATCGGTGACCATGCTGTGAATATTGCACAATGGGTCATCTATTCCATCACGGGCGTAAACGGCAAGGAGTAATATCATATGATTTACTGTGTTGAAGATGATGCAAGTATCCGTGAAATCGAGATCTACACGCTTCATTCCACAGGCTTTGAGGCGGCTGGTTTTGAAAACGGAGCCGCCTTCTTTGCTGCTTTAAAGGAAAAAAAGCCAGAACTCATCATTCTCGATATCATGCTGCCGGATGAAGACGGTACAGAAATTCTCAGAAAACTCAAAAAAGATCCTTCTACCCGCAATATTCCTGTTATCATGGCGAGTGCCAAGGGAACGGAATATGACAAGGTACAGGGACTGGACATTGGTGCAGATGACTATCTTGCCAAGCCATTTGGCATGATGGAAATGGTTTCCAGAGTCAGGGCCGTTCTGCGCAGAACAAGCCATGAATCCGGAAAGGTGATTGAAAACAGCGGCATCCGCATTGACTTTGACAAACATGAAGTCCTTGTCAATGAAAAAACAGTTGAACTGACCCTCAAGGAATATGACCTGCTTTCATTGCTCGTCTCTCACCCGGGAATTGTATTCACCCGTGAACAGCTCCTCAATGAAATCTGGGGCACCGAATATGATGGTGAGACAAGAACCATTGACGTCCATGTCAGAACCCTCCGTCAGAAACTTGGCGAAGAAGGAAAGCATATTGATACGGTCCGTGGTGTCGGATACCGTTTCCGTGAAGACGTATAAGCAATGAAGAAAAAGATTTTCCGTTATGTGGTAAGATCCATGGCACTGATTCTCTGTGTGTCCATGGCTCTTATCATTTATATTCTCAATAACTACTTTTTAACAAGTGAACAAGGCCGCCTTGCCTCTGAAGCAAGACTTGCTTCAGCTGGTATGGAAACCGATCCGGAAACCTACCTCAGCAATATTGATACAGACGGGTATCGTCTGACATGGATTGATACCGATGGTACGGTTCTCTATGATTCAAGCGCAACTGAAAATACGATGGAATACCATGGTGATCGCGAAGAAGTCAAAGAAGCCTTCGCAGATGGTGAAGGCAGTGCTACAAGACTCTCGGAAACAATTGGTCTTCGCACCATCTACCATGCCATCAGACTTGATGATGGTACCGTCATCCGCATTTCGGAAGACTATGATACGGTCGGCATAGTGACCTTCCGTATGTTGTCACCAATTCTCATTGTGCTGGTTGGTGCCATTGCCGTATCCAGTTTCATTGCCAACAAGCTTGGATCAGCCATCGCAAATCCAATCAACACCATCGACCTCGACCACCCTCTTGAAGCAGACACCTATGAGGAGATTGCGCCCCTGCTTGTCAGAATTGATAAGCAGAATGACCAGATCCGTGAACAGCTCGACCAGCTTCACCAGAAGAAAAAAGAATTCAATTCCGTCATATCCAATATGAACGAAGGATTGATTCTCATCAACACCCATGAAGAAATCATTTCTATCAACAGTGCTGCCATGCAGATGTTTCATACCGATCCAACGGTGAAAACCATCACTCAGGCATGCCGGATTCCGGAAATGAGCGAACTGGTAAAGAATCTGTTCATCCATGGTTCCGCTGAAACAACATGTACCATCCGTGGCAGGCGCCTGCAGCTTTCCGGCCATGCCATCACTTCTTATGGTGTATTGACCGGTGCTGATATCATCGCCTATGACATCACAGAGGAATATGAGGCAGAGCAGACAAGGCGTGAATTCACGGCCAATGTCTCCCATGAACTCAAAACACCATTGCAGTCCATCATGGGCTCTGCAGAACTGTTGGAAAACCATCTTGTACAGCCAAAGGATCAGGACAACTTCATCCACAAGATCCGCCTTGAAGCAAAGCGGATGCTCAATCTCATCGATGACATCATCCGTCTTTCCCAGCTGGATGAAGGTGCACCAGTCGAAGCGAACATCCTCAATCTTTCCGATATGGCAAATGAGGCAAAAGAAGCAGTTATGACCATTGCTTCACAAAAAGGTGTCACCCTGCATATGGACTTGCAGCCGGCAAAGATCCGCGCCAATAACAGACTTGTCTATGAAATCATCTTCAACCTCATGGACAATGCCATCCGCTACAACAAAGAAAACGGAACAGTTACCGTACAGACCTATGCCGATGGCAATACTGCCATCGTCTCTGTCACTGATACCGGTATCGGTATTCCGGAAGATGCCATCAACCGCATCTTTGAGCGTTTCTACCGCGTAGACAAATCACATTCCCGCGCAACTGGCGGAACAGGACTTGGCCTTTCCATTGTCAAACATGCTGTGTCATTATGCAAAGGACAGATCAGTGTAAAAAGCAGACCAGATGAAGGTTCGACCTTCACCGTCCGCTTCCCGATTGCCCGTTAAAGAACCGCAAGGTTCTTTTTCTAAGGGCATATTCATTGAAGAAAAACAACCAGCTATCTAAAATGAACATTTAAGGAGGCACACATATGTCAAAACTGTTTTCACCATTACAGATCAAAGAACTCACTCTTTCATCAAGGCTTGTCATGCCACCGATGGCAACCGGCAAATCCAATGAAGACGGCACACCTACAGAGGCATTGATCGATTATTACGAAGACAAAACTAAAAACGAAAAGATTGGTCTTGTCATCACCGAACATGCGTATGTTGCAAAGGAAGGCATTGCTTCAAAAGGACAACTATCCTTAGCAGATGACAGTGTCATTGAAGGTTTAAAGAAACTGACCACTGCGATTCACAACAACCACACCACTGTCTTTGCCCAGCTCAGCCATGCCGGTGGTGCAGCCGAAGCATCCCTTTTCAATTTACCTTCCATCGGACCATCCCTTACACCTTTGCCACGCCGCAAAAACATGGCCCAAAAAGAGATGGATGAGGAAGACATCCAGCGCATTATCAAAGCATTTTCTGAAAGTGCAAAGCGTGCCATAGAAGCTGGTTATGATGGTGTAGAAATCCATTCTGCCCATGGCTATCTGCTCAACCAGTTCTATTCCCCTCTTTCCAACAAGCGCTTAGATACCTATGGAGGCACATTGGACAACCGCATCCGCCTGCATCTTGAAATCATCAAAGCTGTGAGGAATGCTGTTGGTGACAATGTTCCAATTGCCCTTCGCCTTGGCGCATGTGACTACATGGATGGTGGTTCCAGCCTGGAAGATGCCATCTCAGCCGCAAAGAAGTTTGAAGAAGCAGGTATTGACCTGTTGGATATCTCTGGTGGTCATAACGGCTATATGATCCCAGGACATACAGAAGAAGGCTACTTCTCACCCGTCACAAAGGAAATCAAACAGGCTGTGCAGATCCCTGTCATCCTGACAGGTGGAATTGTCACAGCTGCTGGGGCAGAGAAACTGCTTGAGGAAAATGCTGCAGACCTCATCGGGGCAGGAAGAATAATCCTCAAAGATTCCTCATGGCCAATAAAAGCATTTGAAACATTGCGCTAAAAACACAAAAGCAACGGAATTCCGTTGCTTTTCTTATTCCTCTCAGTTTTTCTTGCCGTTTTTAACAAAGTCGAGCAATGCTTCCGCTGCCTTGTCAATACCATGGTCTCCTTTATTTGGAAGACCAAGGCAGGTATAGATTTCACCAACCGGGATGTTCTGCTCATAAAGGGCATCAAACAGCTTTGTGATGAGCTTTGAGCACTGTTCCTGTCTCTGCATTGGACCAAATGGGTTGGCAAAGAAGGTTGTTGTATAACCCTTTTCCTGGGTTGTACCAAGAGCAAAACGCTTACCCTGTACAAACACTTCTTCCGCACCATTTCTATCTTCAAAGAAATGCATACCGCGCTTGTCGGTATAGTTATTGGCATACAGGAAGCAGTCAATCTTATGGTCGGTTGTTACCACATCATATGGTGCAGCCGGAATGACGACACGGGCATTGGACTTCTCCGGATTGAAGAAGATGGAACGGTCCATATCTTTATACGCTGTACCTTTATCGAGGTCATCGAGTCTGACAAATGCACCGATTTCTGTGCCCTGTGCACGTACTTCACCATTTTCATCAAGATGAATGGTTCCCATATCATCGAAGACTGTTTCCTGGTGATCGATGAGATCACTTGCCGCAGCAGAAAGAGCTTCAATGGTCTCGGACTTGCCTGCACCAGAATCTCCCATGAACATGAGACCCTTCTTTGTACCATCCTTGAGGTAGATGTTGACAAGGGCACCATGGATTGGCAGCCAGCCTCTTTCCATCATGACAAGGTTATGCAATGTTAACATTGTCTTCTTTGTATAACCAAAGTAGTCAATCTTTTCACTTGCGGAATTCTTCGCTACCCAGATGCCATTTGCTTTGTCCTGGTAGAAGACGGTATCGTCTTTTCCATCCGGATTTCCGAAGATCATAATCGCATCTGGTTTTGTGCCGGCAACATCTCTGATACCAGCAAGTTCAAACAGGTTTGCGGTTGCGACTGCAGAAGTGATGTAATTTCTGTGGAAGTAACAGAAGATCATCAGCTGACCAACCTTTGCCGGGAAACATACCCATTCTTCATCACCCGGGATGAAGTCTTCGATTGGATTATGGTCCGCATCAGAGAATACATTTGTTCTTTTGTTGGACTTTGGATGAACGATGAGCGGTGTGCGCATCATGATTTCATGAATGAATGGAATACCGTCCAGTGCTTCATAACCTGCCGGTACATCCCACTTGTAATATTGCAAGAGTAATGCCGCATTTGTACCAGCCTGCAGCTGACGGTAAACCTTGTTTGGAGAACCCTGTACTTTCTGCTGGATAAGGCGGTACATACCGAGAACTGTGGCATTGAATCCACCATCTGCAGAAATAAAGGACTGCATCTGATAGCCTTCTTCATTCTGTGTATAGAGGAAGGAATATCTTTGCATGCTTCTCCAGAAGTGATAGCCTTCTTCAATAATTTCAAGCAGAATATGGCGGTCGCTGACATATGGATGTCCCACCTGGTCATAATCCAGTACGAGCAGTAATTTCATGACGGTGATGATATCATCACATACTTCATCAATCCCCTCATGGTCTTTGAACAAATACTCATGGAGGTCAAAATGGCGATGTTCAAGGTAATGCATGTAGTGATGCAGGAAAGCATTAAAGCCTTCGCAATCGAGAAGTTCCTGGGAATTTCTCACATATACCTTGGAATAGTTGATGATGACCGTATCATCGTGAAAATAATATGCTTCTTTCATGGTAACTCCTTTTCTGACTTGTACAGTTTAGCATGTAAAAATGCAGTTGTATCACTGCATTTTTGATGTAACCGCTTCCCTTTGCCGAAAAGCTTCAAAGAATATTGCCGCACACGCTCCTGCCGCATTCAATGCTGCCCGGAAATCATTGGCATAGGGAATATAAATGTTCTGATCCATTTCCTTCAATACACCACTGGATAAGCCCCGCATCTCGCCACCAATGGCAATCAGACACGGCTCTGTATAACAATTGTTCCAATACGGAACAGCATCCTTACGCATAGCCGCACAGGCTTTAATACCCTGTTGTTTATACCATTTCACATCTTTGGAAAGATCATCCGAAAGCACAACATTGAGGTATTCAAAGGCACCAGCACTCGATTTGAGAATAGTACTTTCCGCATTGGACCAGTCCCTGTTTCGCAAAACAAGACCCGTGCAGCCTGCACTATATAAAGAGCGCATTATGTAACCAAGATTGAAAGGATCTTCCACCCCTTCCACAAGTGCCAGTAATGGAGTACCCTGTATTGTTTCTTCCTTTGTCTGGTACATTCTCTCTCCAACATGTGCAAGTACCCCTCCATGGGTTCTGCCATTTGCCATTTCATCAATTTCATGCCGTGACATCTTTTGCATTGGTATGGAAAGCTCTTCTGCTTTACGTTCAATAAAGTGGGCATCTTTATCATGTCTTGTTTCATCCAGAAAAACAGTATGCACAATGCGCTTTCCACCAAGCATTGCTGCCTTGACACTCAATCCGCCTTCTACCTGTATCATCCTGCCCTCCTGAAGATGTCGCCTTCTTCTACCACAAAAGGTACCGGCATGGAAATCACAGTCATCGGACTGCGGCTTCTATCAAGACTTTCACCCTTGTCATTCTTCATACCCGTAACCGTAAACCTGCGGTTTTCTTTCCCTGGTGATAACACTTCAATGACATCTCCCATATCAATTGGATTGCGGGTAAGAAGATATGCTGTACCATCCTCAACTGTTTTTACCCTGCCAAGGAAGTCATGGGAAACATGGTTATTATCAAAGGCATGGAAGATAATGGATTCTCCTTCAGCCCTGCCATCATAAAACCCATTGCATACCTCACGGTTTTCCCCTTTCATGATTTCTTTTGTATGATATACCATCTCTTCTTCACTTAAAGCAAAGTTCTTTTCATACAATGCATCAATCAGATGACGGTAACCCGACACCACCGAAGCCACATAATATTCTGTTTTCATGCGGCCTTCAATCTTGAGGGAAGAAACACCCGCAAGGATGAGATCTTTGACAACAGAAGCACTCATGAGGTCTTTGGAACCCATCGTAAACATGGATTGCGCATCACTCAGTTCCTTGTCATTTTCATATAAATGGTACTGCCAGCGGCAGCTCTGTGCACATCCTCCACGGTTTGCATCACGCAATGTCATGCGGTTACTGAGTGTACATCTGCCTGAATAGTTGACACACATTCCACCATGGATAAATGCCTCTGTTTCCACCGGACAATGCTTTGTAATCTCCTGTACTTCAGGAAGAGTACATTCCCTTGCGAGAACTACCCTGTCGACATGTAACATTTCTGAAAGATACTTTGCTGTAAGGGTATTGGTAATGGAAAGCTGGGTAGAACAATGAATTTCAAGCTCTGGTGCACATTGCCTTGCAATCTGCATATAGGCAGGTGATGCAGTGATCACCGCTGTAACACCATAGTCCTGTAAAGCTTTGAAATAGTCCCCAACACCATCAAAATCCTCATCATGAGGAATGATATTCGTTGTCACATGGACACGTGCACCATGTTCTCTGGCAAACTGGCATACTTCTCTGATATCTTCCATCGTAAAGTTGGAAGCCCGTGAGCGAAGGGAATAGTTCATCCCACCAAGATATATGGCATCTGCACCATAGAGAATGGCTGTCTTTGCCCTGGAAAGATCCCCCGCTGGCGCAAGTAATTCTATCTTTTTCTCAAAGGATGGTTTTGGCATATGCATACCCCTTTCCAATCACAAGTGAAGGATATTTTTCCTGGAATTCCTTTTCCACTTCTTCCCCACTTCTTCCATCTAATGTTTCTTTTACTGCATGTACAGCATCCATCAGGGCAATCCTTTCCAGAAATACCCCATCCACAAAATAAAGCATTGGATGATCCACATGAATTTCCTGCATTTCCTTACATGCCATCAACACTTCATCACTGTAAATACATGTACCTTCTTCATCTTCATAAACCGGCATCCGGCCATCACGCTTTTCTTCCACAAGCACAAGGTCCTTGTTCTTCACAAGACTCTGTCTGCCATAGTTTTCACTCCATGCACTGAGCAATGGTCTGGCAGAGCGGGATAACAATGTATGACCAAAGACCGTCACCATCGCTTCTCCATCCTGGACGATGCCTTTGACTTCTTCCTTTGTCAGCACTGGTGAAACAGAAGGTATGATGCCCTGTTTGCGGTAAAAATCCGCATCCCTGCAATTAGTCACAAGGGTATCCGGCATATAGATGAATTTTCCAGAATAGCCATATTGCTTTGCTTTCATGATTACGGCAGGGTCCTGAAACACAATATATGACACATCCAGAATACCTGTTGTTTCAAAAAGGCTGTCCAGCTTTTGTACTTCTCCTTCATGAAACAGTTTGTTCACCAATAAGGCAATGCCTTTATGGAAACCACCTGCCATCTGTGCCACAAAGGAAAGCTGTTCCTTCTTCAGCTTCTTCTGGGCGGTAAAACTATATTCATCCAATGCCACAAGAAACACATCTGCACCGGCATTGATCAAAGCCGGAAGGTTGTGCACATCTTCCAGCACCGTCATCACTAAATCGTTCATATGTTCTCCTTCATCGCATCACATTGTACCATACTGCACATTATGCTTGTGCTATGTGTGCCCTTATGGTATCTTGCATATAACAGTCTGCGTCAAGTGCCATAGTCTGGGGAGGCTATGGACGAAAAGAGAAATCTTGCGGTAGACTGCGATTCCCAAGACGTGATACTGACCTCCTTCACGGATTGGTGAAAGGAGGTATTTTTATGAATATAAAAGAAAACTGGAAGTCATCTCTGCTCAAGCTGAAGTCCATCAAGTGGCTTGCCATCATGGCAATATTCCTTGCCCTGCGCATTGTGGTGGCACAATTCTCCATCCAGGTTGCCACAAACCTGACCATTTCCTTCAGCTTCATCCTCGTCGCCCTTTCCGGTATGTTATTTGGACCGGTAGCCGGCATGGTATTTGCCTTCACCGAAGACATTCTGCAGTTCCTCTTGTTTCCAAGTGGCTATGGCTTCTTCTTCGGCTATACGCTTTCTGCCATGCTTGGGGTACTATGCTATGCCCTGTTTCTCTATGGACAGCGTATCACCATCCTCAAAATATTCTTTGCCAAGTTTCTGTCATCCTATGTCGTCAATGTATTGATCGGTTCCTATTGGACATATCTCATGGTTGGCGCCAAAGGTTATTGGGCATATGCGGCCGTCAGCTTCTATAAGAACACCATTCTCTTCCCGATACAGATCATCCTGATCATCATTGTTATCAATGTCCTTCTCCCCTTCTTTTCAAAGAAAAAGTACATTACCCCGGCACAACAAAGGCCCATTCCTTTCAAGTAAAGGTCAATGGACCTTTTTTTGGTGATATAATTCTTGCATGATCAAAGAACATTATGAAATTGTACGCAAAGCAATTGGAACAGACATACAGCTCTGTGTTGTCAGCAAGAAGCGTTCCATAGAAGAAATACGGTCATATTATGATGCCGGAGAAAGAATCTTTGGTGAAAACCATGCCCAGGAACTATTGGAAAAGGCAGGGCAGTTACCAGAGGACATTGCCTGGCACTTCATCGGCCACCTGCAGCGCAACAAGGTCAGAAGCATTCTGCCCTTCGTCTCCTGCATACAGTCACTGGATTCTTATGCCCTGGCAGATGAAATAGAAAAAGAAGCCGCAAAGCTTAACAAAACCATCCCGGTTCTGCTTGAATTCCATATGGCAGAAATGGATGAACATAAAACTGGTCATGACCCGTCTGATGCCCTTCCCTTTGCTAAGTATTGCATAGAAAAGAAACACCTCGATGTTGGTGGCATCATGGTCATGGGACCACATACAAGTGATACAAAGGCAATAGAAGATGTATTTCACAAAACTTACGATCTCTTTAAAGAACTGCAGAACATCTATACTGCAGAAAAGATTCATACCCTTTCCATGGGCATGAGCAGTGATTATAAAACAGCCATCGCATGCGGCACCACTATGGTGCGCATTGGTACATATTTGTTTGAGGAGGATTAGAATATGTCATTCACAAAGAAAAGTGCAGATCTTACACCAATCGTCGATACCGTATTTGCGATTGTCTCCCTTGCCAAAAAGGACATTGCAGAAAATGGAGCAGATGTCGTCACTGACGCAACCATCGGTTCTTTGTACAACGAAGAAGGACAGCTTGTTGCTTTCGACACTGTCTTTGATCATTATGACGCCATCGACCACCGCGTCAAGGCAGCCTATGCGTCGAGCTTTACCGGTAATCCGGACTATCGGGAAAATGTATATACATGGGTAACGCAGAACCTCGATCTGCCACACTCTGTCATTGCCACACCGGGTGGCAGTGGTGCAGTCTCCATGGGTTTTACCACATTCCTCGATGCGGGAGAAACGGCCATTCTTCCAGAAATTGCCTGGGGTTCCTATACACTCATGTGCCATGAAAATGGCATTGACTATGTTACCTACAAGAATTTCGATGGTGACCACTTCAACTTCACTTCCCTCAAAGAGAAGATTGAAGAAGTCAAACAGAAACAGGACCGCGTTGTCATTGTCCTCAATGACCCATGCCATAACCCGACTGGCTATTCCCTATCCAAAGAAGAATGGAAAGAAATGATCAGCCTGCTCAATGCAGAAGCGAAAGATTGCAACATTGTTCTCATCAATGATATTGCTTATATCGACTATGCCAACCGTTCCATGGAAGATGCCCGCGCCTATATGAAGCTGTTTAAAGAACTGAGTGACAACGTCATGGTTGAAGTATGCTTCTCCTGTTCCAAGACACTGACAAGCTATGGTCTTCGCTGCGGTGCTGCCATCATCCTGGCAAAGAATGCAAAGGATGTAAGAGACGTAGAAATCATCATGGAAAAGAAGGCCCGCGCTACATGGTCCAACATTCCTAATGCGGCCATGGCAAACTTTGTCTGGGCTGTCACAGAAGGAAGAGATATTTTCCTGGCAGAAAAGGAGAAATACATCGCTCTGATGAAGGAAAGAAGTGATCTGTTCCTTAAAGAAGCAGCAGAAGCAGAACTTGATACCTATCCATATAAAGAAGGTTTCTTTGTGACATTGCGCATAGAGGATAACAAAGACCGCGACAAGCTTCATGATGCCTTCATGGCAAACCACATTTATACTGTCAAGGTAAACAAGGGCATTCGCGTTGGTGTATGTTCACTGCCTGTAAAGAAAGTCAAAGGACTTGCCGCAAAGATGAAGTCCATCATGGACACCACCCTCGGATGAACAATATGCGGAAACATCTGTTTCCGCTTTTCAAATAAGGAGTAATTATGCCAGCAGCTACTACACATGTTGAATTTGCCAAAGATG
The DNA here is from genome assembly GCA_949289855.1 of uncultured Erysipelotrichaceae bacterium. GTDB lineage: Bacteria > Bacillota_I > Bacilli_A > Erysipelotrichales > Erysipelotrichaceae > Bulleidia. The sequence continues at coordinate 31,650 of CASEPS010000010.1, read as the reverse complement.
TTTATCTGCAGCTTCCATCCCCTCTGCAAAAAGAAGTAACGAACCTGCCGATGTTCCTCATCGGCTCCCAGGGACCTGACCTGTTGTTCTTTTCCGGGTTTTCCGTATTGCCTTCTTCCATGCAATGGATTGGTGGAAAGATGCATGATGAAAAGATATATGAAGTCATCCAGTACTTTGATGAACATGCAGTGATCGATGATGCATTGCGTTCCTACTTCTATGGCTATTTATGCCACTATGCACTCGATGCCAACGTCCATCCCCTCGTCTATAGCTTTTCTTCTAAAGAAGCAAAAGAAACCGGCAGAAATGAAACAGAAATCCATTTCCGCATTGAAGGCGAATATGATGTCCATGTTCTGAAAGAAAAAGGACGTTCCTGGAAGGAATACAATGTTTACGAAAGCCTCCACCTTTCTGACAACGATGTAAAGAAACTCGCCATTCTCTATGAAGGTATGTTAAAGAAAGTATTTTCTATTTCCATCACCCGCACAAAGCTGATGCGGGGTATTAAAGATGTCTCCCTCATGACCCGCCTTCTCAAACCTTCAAAGTTCAAATTTGCGACCGTGAACTTTATTGAGAATACACTCCATGCCCCAAAACTTGTCAGCGGTATGATGTTAAGTGCAAACAAACAGGAAACAGCCCTGAATGCCAATCACCTTCCCTGGTCACCGGTCTTTGATGGCAGTATTGTCTATACAGATTCTTTTGATGACCTGTATGAAAAGGCATTGCATTTTGCGGTAAAGATCATCACAAAACATGATGCAACAGACTTTACCCGTACATTCTGTGGAGAACCTGTCATATGAAGAAAATGCTCTATCTCATCGGTGGAACAATGGGTGTTGGCAAAACAGCTGTTTCAAAGCAATTGCAGAAAGATCTTCCCAACAGCGTATTTCTGGATGGAGACTGGTGCTGGGATGCCCATCCTTTTCAGGTTACTGAAGAAACAAAAGCGATGGTCATCGACAATATATGTCATGTTCTCAACAATTTTCTTGCCTGTTCTGCATATGAAAACATCATCTTCTGCTGGGTCATGCATGAACAGAATATCATCGATACAATTCTCAACAACCTGCATACAGAAAATGTGAGAATCAGATGCATTTCCCTGCTGGTGGATGAGACAGCACTACGCAACAGGATTTCAAAAGATGTAGAACGTGGCATACGTACAGTGGATGTCCTGGAAAGAAGTCTGGCAAGGTTACCGTTATACCAGAAACTAAACACCATTAAAATTGATACCACAGGCAAATCCATTCAGGAAGTTGTACAAGAGATCACAAAATAAAAGAAGTCCGAGGACTTCTTTTGTTTTTCTCACCAGTCTTTGTAATCCTCAGGATTGAGGAGTGAAGCCGCATCCTTATCCGCAATGATGGTGAAATTTGGATGGAGCTTGAGAACAGTAGAAGGCAGTTCATCGGAAATTGGAGAATCGAGAACCTTCTTGAGAATTTCAGCCTTTTCCTTACCGTTAACAATCATGACCAGGTGCTTTACACGCATCAGGCTCTTTGGACCCATGGTATAGATGATTGGTGCTTCCGGACGCTCCGGATAGGTTGGATTGACTGCTCTTTTCTTTGCGCGTTCCATGGCATAGCTGTAGCTGTCAAGTGGTGTGCAGCGTGGGCAGTTACTGCAGAAATGACCATCCCAGCCAAGGCCGATGACCATGACATCAATACCACCAGCTTCCGCAATTTCACGGTCATATGTGCTCCAGTTTTCCGCATCGATGCAGTGGATCTGCTCATCCGGAATGTCCGCATCATCAAAGAAAATTTCATGCATTTCCTTCCAGTTTGGACCATGTTTTTCACCCGTACATGGGGCATCATCAAACAGGTAGTACTGGATGTCCTTGAACTTTTCCTGATGCTTCACATACGGAATCATCATCTTGTACATTGTGCGTGGAGAACGACCGGATGTGAGAGAAATATTCACTCTCTTGTCCTGCATCATTGCCCCAAGCAGAATCATCATGCAGCTTTCGCTCATCTTTTCTTCTGTGTCTTCAATGATCAATTTCATAATACATTACCTTCCTGCCTTCATTATTTCAGATTATGAACAACAAAACAACAAAAAAAGAGGCATATTGCCTCAATTGTCCGTATAAGCCCAGGAAGGTACTTCATTACCCCTTCTGATCAATACTGTTTTCTGATAATCAGTCTGGTTTAAGAAGTGTAATATCTGGTCTGTTTCTTCATCTGTGCATCCAATCAGCATCTTGACATCCAGTTCTTTTGTCAGAATATCCGCCGCAATAGCAAGTCCTGTAATCTGGTTGCGATCACCACTTCCAGCATAGACGGTTACCCCTTCATCAGAGACACTTTTTGTATCTCCAAGATGTCCATAATCTGTCGGATAAATCAGATTTTTGAAAACAGGATGGACTTCTCCTTTTTTCTTTGTGAGATTCAGTTTTCCGGAAAGAAAAAGTGTTTCTATCTTCATCCAGAAAAATGCGTTATTTTCAATTTCAGTCATGAATGAAACTCCCTTTACCAGACTATTATACCCTTGTTTCACACCTATGTAAACATTCTCATTTCTCAGAAACATTTTTCATACCACTTACACCACATTGCGTGTATAATATGAATGTGATATCATTTTAATATCAAAAAGGAGTAACTCATATGAAAGAGAAAATCTATTCAACAAAGAAAAACGGCATGGTGGTATTGCTTGCCATCCTTGCCCTCTATGTCCTTGACATTGCTGTATTCATCATTTCCGCAGCGAATGATGCATTCCTGCCAATTATCATCAGTATCGTTGCATTCTGCCTCTTATGGATTCCATTATGCGGCCTGAAGGTAATCAAACCCCAGGAAGCAGTCGTATTGACCCTGTTTGGTGATTACATCGGTACTATCCGGGAACCGGGATTCTATTTTGTCAATCCATTCTGTACTGCAGTCAACCCTGCCGCAAAGACAAAACTCGGTCAGAGTGGTGATGTAGACAAAGCCGGTGCAGCCATCTCAAATATCAATATCAACACCGAAGAAATTGCAGGCAAAAAGATTTCCCTGAAGCAGATGACATTGTCCAATGCGGTACAGAAAGTCAATGACGTGCTGGGAAATCCCATTGAAATTGGTGTTGCGGTTATCTGGAAGGTTACCGATACTGCAGCGGCTGTCTTCAATGTTGATAACTATAAGGAATATCTTTCCCTGCAGTGTGACTCTGCCGTACGTGAAATCGTCAAGATCTACCCCTATGACGTCGCAGAGAACATCGACACAACCGGCGATGGTATGGCAGATGATGGAAGTCTTCGTGGTTCTACAACTGTTGTTGCAGAGCGCATCAGACAGATGATCCAGAAAAAGGTAGAAATTGCTGGTCTTGAAATCCTTGAGGCAAGAATTACCTATCTTGCCTATGCCCCGGAAATTGCCGCCGCCATGTTGCAAAGACAGCAGGCCGCCGCGGTGATTGATGCCCGCAAGATGATTGTGGATGGTGCAGTCGGTATGGTGGAGATGGCACTCGAGAGATTAAAGGAAAACGGAACAATCGAACTGGATGAAGAACGTAAAGCTGCCATGGTTTCCAATCTGCTAGTCGTATTGTGTGGTAATCACGATGCCCAGCCTGTTGTCAATTCAGGAAGTCTCTACTAAGTGAACAAGAAACAGATTCCGCTGAGACTCAGTGAAAAGCTCTACAATGAAATTGCGGCATGGGCAGAAGATGATTTCCGTTCCGTGAATGGACAAATTGAGTATCTTCTTACAGAATGTGTAAGACAACGGGAAAAGAATGGCAAATATGTTTCTGAACATCTCGATCAGCCATTAGACATCGACATCGAATAGAAGTGGTACTGCGGTACCACTTTTTCAGACTAAAAAAAGAAGATACACACTGTGTGTACCTTCTCATCAATCAGCTGAATACACCACCGATGTATTCCTGTGTCTTCTGCTCACGTGGCATAGAGAAAATCTGTTCTGTATCCCCTACTTCAATGAGTTCTCCAAGGTAGAAGAATGCCGTTCTGTCTGCCACACGCATAGCCTGCTGCATGTTATGGGTGACAATGACAATAGTATAATTCTGCTTGAGATCAATGATCAGATCTTCAATCGTACTGGACGCAATCGGATCAAGTGCAGATGTCGGTTCATCCATCAGGATGATATCCGGTTCTGTCGCAATGGTGCGGGCAATGCATACACGCTGCTGCTGACCACCGGAAAGACCAATCGCATTATCCTTGAGACGATCCTTGACTTCATCCCATATACCTACACCTCTGAGTGCCTTCTCCACAATTTCATCCAGTGTCTTCTTGTCGCGGATACCATTGATACGTGGACCATACGCAACATTATCATAGATGCTCTGTGGGAATGGGTTAGGCTGCTGGAAGACCATGCCAATTCTCTTTCTCAGCATGATCGTATTCATATTCTTGTAAATATCCGTACCATCAAACTTAATTTCTCCACCGGTTCTTGTACCTTTGACGAAATCATTCATGCGGTTGATGGACTTGAGGAATGTACTCTTACCACAACCGGAAGGACCGATCAGGGCAAGGATTTCATTCTTTTCTACATCCAGGGTAATTTTGGACAGCGCTTTGAAGTCACCATACCAGAAATCAAAATCTTTTGCTTCAATAATCTTTTCACTCATTTTCCGGTCCTCTTTCTTTCCAGGTGACTGGAATAACTTCTCAAACCGATTGAAACAGACAGGGAAATCAGAACAAGCACCATGCTGGCAAAGCTTGCGATCTGATTGGAATGTGGATTCAGGGAACCTTCTGTTCTCATAACCCAGATATGCAGGGAAAGTGTTTCACCAGGTCTGAATGGGTTGAGCGGACAAGTAACAGAACCTGGGTTCCAGTTGTTCCAGTTGATGGCAGTACTCTGACCTGCTGTATAGAGCAGTGCAGCTGCTTCACCAAAGCCTCTTCCGGCAGCCATGATGATACCGGTGAGAATTCTTGAGAAAGCGGCAGGAAGCAGAACTGTGCGGATCACTTCCCAGTGATTTGCGCCAAGTGCGAACGCACCTTCCTTATAACCAGATGGAAGAGCTTCAAATGCGTCTCTTGTCGTTGTTGTGATCAAAGGCAGAGAAAGAATTGAAACGGCAAGTGCACCAGCGAACAGATTCCATGAGCTTCCTGTATAGAGAATGAATACGAGGTAAGCAAACAAACCAATAACAATGGATGGAATGGAAGAAAGTGCTTCAATACAGATGCTAAGGAAGTTCAAAAGCTTTCCCGGCTTTGCATATTCCGCAATGTAAATACCTGCACCAATACCAAGCGGTACGGAGATAACCAGAGAGAGCAATACGAGATAAACCGTATTCCACAACTGGTTGAGAATACCTTCACTGGTCGTTGTGAGAATGCCAGGATAATAAGAAGTAATACCCTTGATGATGATATAACCTGTCAGAACAATGAGGAAGCCGAGCACAAATGCACCAACTGCCCAGAACACAAATGTCATGATGCGTTCGAAGAACATCGCTCTGGCAATTACTTTTTCTTTGTTATCTTTCATGCTTTTTTCGCCTCTCCTTTACCAGAAATCGAATGAATCAGGAAAATGCAGATGAGTGAGATGATAAACAGGAGCAACGCCATCGTCCAGAGGGCGAGGTTATGTTCACCACCACTTGCTGTATTACCCATATCAGAAGCAATCGCTGCTGTCAGGTTGTTTGTCGGGGAAAGCAGAGATGTCGGGAAGGCACGTGTCTTACCGATAACCATGGCAACCGCAAGTGCTTCACCAAATGCTCTTGCCAGACCCATGATGATACCGACAAAGATACCAGGCTTTGCGGCAGGAAGGACAACCTTGCGGATAACCTGCCATCTTGTAGAACCAAGTCCAAACGCACCCTGACGATAGGCATCCGGTACACCCTTGAGCGCATCGGCGGAAACCGTTGCGATGGTCGGGAAGATCATTACTGCAAGTACAATCGCTGCTGCAATGACGGAGAAACCGCCCATCTTGGCATTGAATGTATCGCGGATCCATGGAACAAGAACAGTCAGACCAATCCAGCCATAGACAACAGATGGAATACCGACATAAATTTCTGTTGCCGGACGAAGAATCTTTTCACCAAGTTCCGGTGCAATTTCAACCATGAAGATAGCTGCACCTACGGCAAATGGTACGGCAATCAGAAGGCCAAGACCACAAGTCAGCAATGAACCAACAATATATACTGCTGCACCAACAGAACCACCACCTTCTGTTGCACTGTCGTTCGGTGCCCATTCAGAAGAGAACAGGAATTCTGTGATGGAATGACCATAAATAGTAAAGGTACCAGAACCTCTGTAGACAAGGAAGGCACCCATGGCAATGGTCAGCACGATAATCAGCATACCGGTAGCTACGATAATCGTACGCCACGCCTTATCGGAAAACTTTCTACGTGATTTCATATCCTTTTACCCTTTCCAAAAACAAGGGCAGACGATATACGCCTGCCCCTGACGGACTCATCAGCCGTCTTATTATTCGTGGCTAGCTACAGCTTCTTCGGAAAGCTTGGATACAGCGCCATATCCCATGCCTTCCATGCTTTCAGCATATTCGTCACCAGAGATATAGTCGATGAATGCCTTGACAGCACCTTCAGCTTCACCCTTTGTGTACATATGCTCATAGCCCCAGACTGTGTATGTACCGTTGTATGTGTTTTCAAGATTTGGTTCAACACCATCGATAGAAACCGGTGTAACACCTGCATCGTCTGTGATGTAAGACAGAGCGAGGTAACCAATTGCACCATCTGTTGTTGCAATTGTCTGTGTCAGAGTACCGGAGTCATCAGACTCAAGAGCTGCGTTGCTTGCTTCTTCAGCACCATCGAGTGCGTACTGAGAGAACAGCGCTCTTGTACCGGAAGAAGAAGGTCTTGTAACAAGGATGACATCCATGTCTTCACCGCCAACTTCGCTCCAGTTTGTGATTTCACCAGTGAAGATACCGATGAGGTCTTCCTTGGAAAGATCTGTAACACCAACATTTGGATTGATAACTGGTGCTACTGTGATAACTGCAACTTCGTGGTCAACGAGTTCAGCAGCTGCTGCAGCATCAAGCTTTTCTTCAGCATAAACATCGGAGTTACCAATATCTACAGAACCTTCAGAAACCTGCTGAAGACCTGTACCTGAACCACCACCGTTGACTGTAACGATGCAGTCAGGATTCTTTGCCATAAACTGTTCAGCTGCATCCTGTGCAAGAGGAAGCAGTGCAGAAGAACCAGAAGCTGTAACAGAGCCAGATACTGTTTCAGCTGCTGTATCACCTGTGGAAGAAGCATCAGCTGTGTTAGCAGCATCTTCGTTTCCACCACATGCAACAAGGCTCATAGCTGTAACACCAGCGAGCAGTGCAGAAGCAAATTTGAAATTTTTCATACCGTTTTCTTTCTCTCCTTTTATTTGGTACACGTGTATTATTGAAAATCCATGTAAAGTTCAAAAGTCACGATATGTAAAATAAATGTAAAATCATCGTATGTAACCGTTATCATTTGTCCGGAAAACAAAAACCGGTTTCCCGGTTCAATAAAGTCCTCTCTTTCGCAATCCAAAATGGCATAGAAGCTGATCAATATCCCATATGCCTGTCATCTCCATCGCCCTTTGTACAATCATCAGTGCCCCTGTCGCATCAGAACAGGCATTATGATGGTTGAGAGGAATATCCAGTCTTTCACACATGTCATTGAGGCGATGGTGTGCCATTTCCGGAAACATGCGCCGTGATAATGCAAGTGTATCGAAGTACATCAAATCCGGTACAGGTACATCCACATTATGACACGTCTTTACAAGACAAGTCATATCAAAACGGGCATTATGGGCAGTGAACAATGCCCCTTCTGCCAGCTCTGCTACTTCTTCATATACAGTATTGAAAGAAGGCGCATCCAATACATCTACCTGTCGGATGCCATGAATCTTCGTATTGAAGTCATCAAACCAGAACACATTCTCAGCAGGTCTGATCAAAGAGTAGTATGGTTCTTTCATCTTTCCATCTTCCATAATGGCAACACCGATTGCACAAACAGAAGAAGGATAGCGATTTGCGGTTTCAAAATCTATTGCAGCTATTTTCATTCCCGTATATGGTCCAGTGCCATCTTGTAAATCTGTTTGATATGTTCATCCGCCATGGAATAGTAAACCATCTTGCCAACCTTCCGGCTGATGACAAGCTTTGTCTTCTTTAAAGAAGACAGCTGGTGGGAAATAGCACTATGACTCATTTCCAACACTGCCGCAAGATCGGATACACATAGTTCTCTGACAAACAGGGCATTCATGATCTTGAGTCTTGTTGAATCACCAAACATCTCAAAAATCATGCTCATGTCATCATATTCTTTCTCACTGAGCATTTCCTTTCGGCACTGCTCTACTGCTTCTTCATCTGTTATCTTAGTCTGTTGAGCCATTTCTTCTCTTCTTTTCCTTATCTTTTGCATACAGGTTCATCATCTTGCGAATCGATCTTCGCGAATACATCTCCACACTTTCAATACTGCCATCTGTCAATTCCAGTTTCAGAATATCCACAGCATTGTGATATTCATACACCCAGGAAACAACCTCATCCCAATACACAAGTGTACATTCATCTTTGCTCTTGCGGTTATACATCACAAGATAGTCAGGCATAAACTGCACAAGTACCTTATCCGGCATGCCAAATAAGGCAAACAGGGTCAAAATGACAAGCGGGATAAACAAAGATATCATATACGGCTTGAGAATCATGATGAAAATATCCGCCACCAGCACAATAATCAGAAACCACCATGGCTTGACATGTACTTCATAGGCGGTACGGGAAATATCCTCGGGAAGATTTCGTGTTTTAATTACCTGTGATTTCACAACAATAGTATATCATGTTTGTTTTCCCGGTGCTTCAATTGTGAAACAACTGGTTTCTGCTATACTATTACGGGAAATGAGGAAACTGAATGAAACAACCAGTAACATTTGAAATAACACATATTTGCAAGCAATCCGGTGCACGTACCGGTATTCTCCATACACCACATGGAGATGTAGAAACACCGATGTTCATGCCGGTTGGCACCCAGGCTACCGTCAAGTTCATCTCTCCAGAAGAACTCTATGACATGGGCGCTGGTGTCGTACTTGCCAACACCTACCATCTCTGGTTGAGACCAGGTGAAGACATTGTTGCCAAAGCAGGTGGCGTACAGAAGTTCATGAACTACAAAGGACCGATGTTAACAGACTCCGGCGGCTTCCAGGTCTTCTCCCTTTCTGATACAAGAAAGATCAAAGAAGAAGGTGTTTACTTCCGCAATACGCTCAACGGTGACAGATTATTCCTTTCACCAGAGAAATCCATTGAAATACAAAACGCCATTGGAGCTGACATCATGATGTCCTTTGATGAATGCATCCCCTATCCTGCTGACTATGACTATGTCAAAAACTCAATGGAACGCACATTACGCTGGGCAGAAAGAGGCAAAGCTGCCAACAGGCGGCCAGAAGAACAGGCATTGTTTGGCATTGTCCAGGGTGGTGACTATGAAGACCTCAGAAAGTATTGTGCAGAGAAACTTGTGGAAATGGACTTCCCCGGATATGCCATTGGTGGAACATCAGTTGGTGAAGACAAAAAGACGATGTACCGCATGGTAAAGTGGAGTGCAGAAGCACTGCCATTTGAAAAGCCAAGGTATCTTATGGGCGTTGGTGCGGTCAACGACCTTCTTGAAGCAGTCTCACTCAACATTGATATGTGTGACTGTGTACTGCCTACCCGCATTGCAAGACACGGTACATTAATGACAAGCCAGGGCAGAATCAATATCAAGAAGGCTGTCTATAAAGATGACTTTACACCACTGGATCCAAACTGTGACTGCTATTGCTGCAGAAACTACACAAAAGCATATCTCAACCATCTGGTGCGCACCCAGGAAGGATTTGGCACAAGACTCATGTCCATTCACAATATCCGCTTCCTCTTGAAACTGATGGAAGATGCGCGCACTGCCATAAAAGAAGACCGCTTCAATGATTTCAAACATGAAGTGCTGTCAACGATGAAATTTGATGAAAGAGGGTTTTAACCATGGATATAAACAATCTCAAAACAAGTGATTTTGACTATGAACTGCCAAAGGAACTCATTGCCCAGACACCTTTAACTGACCGCAAGACTTCCCGCATGATGGTTGTTCATATTGATCAGGGAACATTTGAACACAAACACTTCTATGACATCATCGACTACTTCCATGAAGGTGATGTCCTTGTACGTAACAACACCCGTGTCATCCCTGCCCGCCTGTTTGGCACAAAGGAAGTGACTGGTGCACATGTTGAACTGCTGTTGTTAAGACAGATGGAAAATGATATATGGGAATGCCTTGTTGGCAATGCCAAAGCTGTCAAAGTTGGTACTGTTGTCAGCTTCCATGATGGAAGACTCAGAGCAGAATGTCTTTCCATTGGAGAAAAGGGACTCAGAACTTTCAAAATGATTTATGATGGCATCTTCAATGAAATACTCGATGAACTCGGCGAAGTGCCCCTTCCGCCTTACATTCATGAAAAGCTACAGGACAAGGAACGTTACCAGACTGTCTATTCCAAGGTAGAAGGCAGTGCCGCTGCACCAACTGCCGGTCTTCACTTCACCCCGGAAATCTTTGCGGCATTAGAAGCAAAAGGCGTAACCATTGTGGATGTCACATTACATGTCGGACTTGGCACATTCCGTCCTATGGACACCGAAAATGTCAAAGACCATGACATGCACAGTGAACTCTGCCATATGTCAAAAGAAGCTGCAGACACTTTAAATAAAGCAAAAGCAGAAGGCAGAAGAATCATTGCCATCGGTACAACCAGTGTCAGAACACTGGAATCTGTCTATAACAAATTCAACAAATTTGAAGAATGCACACTCGACACAAAGCTGTTCATCTATCCAGGTTACACATACCATGCCATTGATGCCATGTTGACAAACTTCCATCTGCCAAAGAGCACATTACTGATGATGATTTCTGCCTTTGGTGGTTATGACCTCATCATGAAAGCCTATAAAGAAGCAGTCGAAGAGAAGTATCGTTTCTTCTCCTTTGGTGACTGCATGTTTCTGACACATGAATGATCTAGAAAAAGTAGAATACCGTGCTTATCTTTCTTCAAGGAAAAGTTCCAATAAGACAAACTACTACCGAGAATCATTAAAGGAACTGGAAGAAATACAGAAACGTGACGCAAAGCCAAAACTGCTATTACATGCATGTTGCGGACCATGTGCAGGATGGCCACTGGAATTTCTGCATGACGCATTTTCCATTACCATTTACTACAACAACTCTAACATATGGCCACAACAGGAATACGAAAGAAGAAGAGATGAACTGGTAAGACTTGTTAAAGATGCCAGCTATGATGACATTGATGTCATCATTCCTCCCTATGATAACATCTCCTATACAAATACATATCTCTCCAGTCGTAAGGATGATCCGGAAGGCTGGAAACGCTGCTTTGGCTGTTACAGAGTACGCATGAAAGAAGCCTTCCAGTATGCAAGTGACAACCACTTTGACTACTTCACTACCGTCATGACCATCTCAAGGCAGAAAGATTCCCAGGTCCTCAACAAAATCGGACTGGAACTGGAAAAGGAATTCCCTGACGTTCATTACTTTGTCTCAGACTTCAAGAAAGGTGGAGGACAGGTAAGACGTGATGAAATAGTAGAAGAATACAACCTGTATCACCAGGACTATTGTGGCTGTGTTTACTCCTATGCAGCAAGACACAAATAAAAATGCCCTCACGGGCATTTTTTGTATTATTCTTCGCTGTTATCAGCAGAATCTTCGGTCTGGTTCATGGTATCAAGCTTTTCCTTGAGCAGTTCTACCAGCTTCTTCTTGGAACGGATGAGGTCTACCACATCATTGACATCAGACATCTCCGCATTGTTTGTCTTTGCTTCATAGTAAGCTTCACCAAGTCTAGTGTATGCCTTTGTAATGTCTCTTTCATTCTGACCAATTTCCGCTTTCAGCTTGAGCTTTGCTGCCTGCTCATCTGCCACATCTTTGGCAATCTTTACACCATCAGTCACAACCTTTGCAATCTTGTCCGTGAATTCATTCAGCTGTTTCTCAAAATCTGTCATTTTCTTATTCCTTTCCTGTCTTCTTCAAAAGATTTCTGACAATCATTTTAATTTCTTCCGTATCCGTATTTCCCTTTGCAACAAGGTAGGAAATACCTCCTACAATCAGGTCCGCATAATACTCCGGATTATCTACTGAAATCATACCATTACTGTTGCCTTCTTCAAGCAGGTTCTTCAATGTTCTTGAAGAAGCAATTCTCGCTTCCTCAATGGAAAGCATCGTCAACTGGGACAAGTCTACCCCTTCACTGTCACCTTTCAGGCGTCTGTTCAGCTCCGTAAAAGAAAGCACACAGTTTTCAGTAAACTGGTTGATGCGGGAAGACCAGTCCGGCGCACTCATGCTTTTGCGCATGGATTCATTGAACGCTTCTGCATATTTCTCAGATATGGCATCGATGACATCATCCTTGGATTTGAAATAGTAGTAGAACAACCCTTTGGCAACATTCAGTTCCCTGACAATGTTATTGACTGTCGTATCTACTATCCCATTTTCCCGGAACAGTTTCTCTGCCGCATCGACAAATTCTTTTCTGCGTTCATCGCTGTCCTTTGTTTCTCTCATAGCTTCCTCCTGGTTACAGAATAGCACTTGACTGACCACCAGTCAATAGTTGTTTTAAAGACTCACTTCCGTTATAATGCTGACATGAAATTACTATGTCCTGTATGCAGAAAACCTCTGAAGAAGGTGAATAAATCGTGGTGTTGCTGTAACAGCCACAATTTTGATGAAGCAAAGAGCGGATATCTGAACCTGTTGCGCAATGGTGGTGCCCATGGTGATAACAAGGAAATGGTCAAAGCACGTACTGCATTTCTTGAAAGTGGTGCCTATGCCTTTTTGAAAGATAAGCTTGTTCAGCTTGCCGGAAGTCCGGATACCCTTGCGGACTTTGCCTGTGGAGAAGGCTATTACACAAGTGGGATGCAGGCAAAAGACATCATTGGCATCGACATGTCAAAAGATGCTTTAATCCATGCCGCAAAGAATTACCCTTCCATCAGATGGGTGCTTTCTTCCATCTTCGATGCACCGCTTGAAGATGAAAGCATAGATGTTGTCCTCACCTGCTTTGCCCCCTTTGCCAAAGAAGAAATAGAACGGGTATTGAAACCAGGCGGAAGGTTCATCTTTGTCACCCCAGGTCCACGTCACCTCTATGAACTCAAAGAGGCATTATATGAGACACCCTATCTCAATGTGCATAAGGACCTCGAAACCAGCCTGTCACTTGTCCATGAAGAAACCATTTCTTCTTCTTTCCTTTGTAACAACCGGCAGCTTTCGCACCTGTTTGCCATGACACCCTATGCTTACCGGACAGGAAAGCGTGGCAAAGAAAAACTCAGCACGATTGAGACATTAAATCTCACGGCTGAGTTTGTTATCCGCATCTATCAGAAATCATAACCTTCAAACAGTGGTGAATCAATTGAAGCTACATCGTCCATATTGACCTTACGACGGTCTTTGAACACAAACAGGCGGTTGACCTCATCCACTGTTTTTAAATTGCCTTCTTCTGTTCTATAGGTTCCTCCATGCCGGCTTGTATCTTCCTTGAAAACGGTAAAAGCAACATAAGGCTGTTCTTTGATATGTTCGCAGAGAACCGCTGTTTTTGTCTGAATGATGCGTAATGCATCTTCATGCATTTCCTTTCTTTCTTCTGTTATTCTGCCACTTTCTTCAATGGCTTCCTCATAACCGGTCAATGCCGCAAAAGGCGCAAACTGGGCAGCACGCTTCGCATTGCTCATATGGGGATGTCTTTTCACACCAGCATACGGATAATACAGAAGTTCTTCTTCCTTCATGCCTTATGTCCTCCTATCTGTTCATTGCGCTCTTTGCCCGTTGCCCCTTCTTCATAATCCGTTCCTTTCAGAACACTGTTTTTGCCATATTTCTTGCGCAATTGCAGGATTGCCCGCTGCATATTCTTTTCTTTCTGCAGTTGTTCATCCAGCTTTCTGTACGTTTCTTCTTTTCCTGATGCATCAGAGAAAAGATCCATCTGCTCATGAATATGGACTAATCCTTCTTCCTTCTCATCCACTGTATTGCATGCGGTAATACTGATGCGCCTTACCATATACAATGGACTGACAATCTTTTCATACAATGAAACCACAGAATTGCGGATAAGCGATGCTGAAGATGTTCTTCTGTCCAGCCGCACACTGCCATGCACACCAGAAGGCATACGTCTTCCATACCAGTCAGGCGAATGGTCATCCCCCATCTGATACCCAACACTCAGCATAAGGCTGTCTGTGACAAGTTTCTTTTCAGTCAGATCCAGGGCGAGCTGATCACACATTTCCTTGACAATAACAGCAGCTCTTTCCTTTTCATATGGTTCAAAGAGAACCTGCCCTGCCCCAAGAGATGTAGCAGATGGTTCATATGTGTGAATGTCCTGCATGGTACATGTTTCTCTGCCCCAGGCATGGTCGATGATGAGTTCCGCATTGACCCCAAACAACTTGAACAGAAAGTCTTCTCCTTCACTTTTCAAAGCATAGGACGCAATTTTCTCCATTGTATCAAGACCATATTTCTCCAGTTTTGAAGCAATCCCTGGTCCAATACGCCAGAAATCGGTCAATGGCTGATGCTGCCAGAGCTTTTTGCGGTATGTGATTTCATCAAGCTCGGCAATGCGCACGCCATCTTTGTCCGCCTGCATATGCTTGGCTTCAATATCCATGGCAACCTTGGCAAGAAAGAGATTTGTCCCAATCCCGGCTGTTGCGGTAATGCCGGTTTCCTGTAACACTTCATTGATGAGAAAACGCGTCAGTTCATGGGCATTCATCGCATAGACCTTGAGATAATCCGTAAGGTCAATAAACACTTCATCAATGGAATAGACATGGATATCCGCTGCCGAAATGTAACGCAGATAAATTTCATACACCCGTGTGCTGTATGTCATATAGAGTGCCATACGGGGTCTTGCAATATGAAAACCAAATTCGAGATAAGGATCATTTCCCAGCTCTTCTTTGACAGCACTGATCCCTCGGAAGGCCTGCATACCGATATTTTCCTTCCGCTTCCGGTTGATCTTCTTCACTGCCTCATTGACCTCAAACAACCTTGGTCTTCCCGGTATACCAAATGACTTGAGTGACGGTGAAACCGCAAGGCAGATGGTTCTGTCCGTACGCGATTCATCAGCCACAACAAGGTTGACATGCAGGGGGTCAAGTCCCCTTTCCTGACATTCTACAGAAGCATAGAAAGACTTCAGGTCAATCGCCGCATAAATTCTGTTCTTCATTTGATCAGATGCATCTTTGCCCCACAATGCGGGCATACATCATGTTCTATATTGGATGTGAAACCACATTCCGAACAGTCACATTGCGGGAGATACTTATAGCCGCCAATATAACCTTCTGCTTCTACTTTATGATGAATCCAATGAGGTACACTGCCCACCAGGGCATCCATCGCACTTTCGTTTTTCCCTACTCTTACACCTTTTTTTCTGATTTGTCTGTTCTGCATAGTTCTATCACACTGTCTTACAAAGACAGTTTTTTCCTTTCTTCCTTATTGTACCATTCTCATCAAAAAAGGAACGGTTTCCCGCTCCTTACGCACCACCATCTTCAAAGCCGACAAGCAATCCGCCCTTCTCTGCATAATAGGAACATAATGCCCCGAGGTTTTCCACCCGTATATCACAGAATGGAAACTCAGCGAGAATCTTGTCACGGATATTCTTTGCGGCATCAGGATTCATGCAATGCCCAACAATTACCTTGCGGCCATTGAACCCCATCTTTTTCATCTCTTCAAACAACACGGACAACATCTTGCGTGCACCATGTGCTGTTTTGGCAATTTCCACCTTGCCTTCTTCACTGCCATAGGCAACAATGCGGATGCCGAGCATCTGTGCTGTTTTGGCAATCACCGGATTGACCCTGCCATTTTTGGCAAAGTTGGAAAATGACTGCAGAGAGAAAAGAATATGTGTATGGGAACGGTAATTCATAATACGTTCTTTGATTTCCTCAAAGGAAATATCCAGTCCCATCAGTTCCGCAAGCTTTTCTGTGATCAGCTGCTGCTCGGGTCCTGCGGAAAGAGAATCCACAATCAGAACCTTTGCGTCTTCATGTGCTTCTTCATAAAGGTCCTTGCCCATACATGCGGCATTATAACTGCCGGAAAGGCCACTGGAAATCGTTACTGCGAATGCTTCATCCGCATCGCCAAAAGCTTCTTCCCACATACCTGCGGAAGGACAGGCAGTAGAACTCTTGTCCGATGCATACATCATCGCCACAAACTCCGGGATGTCCACATCTTTGACATCCACCACATCCTGTCCATCCAGGGTTACCGTCATCGGCACTGCCGTATAATCCATATTATCCAGTTCATACAGGCTTCCACCTGTATCTGCAGCCAGTTTACGCTTCATACAATACTCCATTCATCTTTCTTTTAGAGTACAGGTTTTCGAAATCCCCGTCAAGCGTTATCAGATATCCTTATCGTATTCTCTTTGGAGAAAACAATACCCGGATATCGCTGTCCGCATCACAAAGACATCCATCTTTGAACTTTCTTCCACTTTCATCCTCAGCGATTATCTGTTTCACAAGACGGATCGTTGTCTCGACCTGTTCTTTTGTCTGTATGCCATCCCCATGGCCATAAAATGCCTGATAGCCTTCATGGAGGTAGTAAAGAACCCGCTCTGCTCCGGCAAGCCACGTCTTCAGGGACGTGCAGCCTGACAAATGCATCCAGAGTACCGGATTGACATCATCACCTGTAAAGATATATTTCCCTGCATCATCGATGAACATCACACTGCCCTTTGTATGGCCTGGAATATGTTCTGTGCGGATAATCCTTCCCCCAAGATCAAATTCCATATTCTCCTTCATGATGACAACTTCTGTTTTCTTCTTTGAAGCAGGATTGAAAATAAGGTTTTCCGGAATCATCTTCATCCGGAACATCGGCAGACACATCATATCGTACAGCTTTGTACAATCATCCTTATGGGCATAGTAGAACCCAAACTGACCACATCCACCCACATGATCCGGATGCCGGTGTGTTACCGAAACCGAAAGGCTTTTCTTTGTCAGCTGTTTGACACATTTCCGCAAATCTCCTGCCCCACAGCCAATATCGATCAAAAGGGCATGTTCATCCCCTTCCAAAAGATAACAGTTGCACAGATCTGCTTCGGAAATATTCCATGTATGGGCATCGATGAGAGAAGCACGATGCACATTATCTTTCAAAATGATATCCTGCATCAGAACGCATTTCCTTTCTCTTCATTTTCCATACCAAAGAAATCAAGCGCTTTCTGGATATCTCTTTCCCAGACTCTCCATTCATGGCTGCCAGGTCCTTCTACCCATTCAGCTTTCCAGCCATTTTCCGCAAACTTCTTTTTCATTGCAACAAAGGCATCTTTCATCAAAGGATCCTCTGTTCCGGTAGAGAAAAACAACCGTGGCAGATTAGCCTTTCCCATGTTTTCCATAATGAGACCATAGAGATTGGAAGGACTTGCAAGATATTCCTCTACACTGTCATATCTATGCATGACATTATATTTGCGTAAACGCATATGCATAACATCCTTTGGATCATCTACTTCTCTGCGTTTCATAGCAAACAGTTTTACCAGTTCTTCCTCTGTACCTGATGGATCAGCCGGGACACAGGACAAGGAAGCACATGCCGCAAAGTGTTCCGGAAAGCGCAAAGCCAGCTTCAATGCGCCACCGCCTCCCATGGACAGACCTGCCACAAAGTTATCTTCCCGCTTCTCACTTGCCGGCAGCCAGTGATGCACAAGCGGGAACAGTTCTTCCATGATATATTTTTCTGCATCAAGGCCAAGGGTGAAATTATTCCAGGCTTCATAGTCAGTATTGCCAACCCCTGGCATAACAACAATCAGTTCTCTTTCACAGGCATACGTTTCAATGTTGGACTTGCGGATCCAGTCACTGTAACCGCCAAATGTACCATGTAACAGCCAGAGTACCTTGTATTTCTTCTTTGCAGAATAGAACTCAGCCGGTGTAACGTCTCTTGGCGCATCCGGGACAATGATATTGACATCCTGGTTGCACCCCATGTAAATCGATTCAAAATCAAGATGTAACAAAGCCATAATGATAATCCTCCCTATACTGTTACCTCAAGTTTACCGCGCATTCCCCTCTTCGTACAGCGCAATTGTGTACTGGATGTGCTTATACTCTGTCGCAATATATTCAAGTACTACAGGTTCTCTCTCCAATGCTTCACTTACCTGGTCACTGACTTCAGTTGCCAGGGCATTGAACTGGTCATTTCCACCATCTCCATAGAGCAGCCACAGCCTTCCTTCATATCCTCTTATTTCTTCCAGGGAGTCAATCACGTTCATCTCACCATAAGCCCGATAGGCTTCAATACTCTCCTGGTTCCATTCACATACATTCCAGTAATAGACCGTGTGTCCGGGAAACAAGGACAGAGGGATGAAGCTGTTTGCATCCTGGTCATAGTTTGTCACAAGGATGGCATCCTCTTCCTGCATCATTGAGCTGACAAGATTCACCATATCATCATTAGACGGTGCATAGTTGATTTGTACATTTGCTATAAGACCAATGCAGGACATCACAAACAAAGCAAGACAGAAGATGATATTCACCATCTTCTTTCCTCCTTCCACAAGCAGTTTTGCCACAAAGAGAAAGAGAAGACCGGTACAAACTAACAGATATCTTGCATAGACAATCATTCTGTTCATGAGCTTTGAAGCCGCATAGGCTGCAGCTATGACACCTGTATAAATCCCTCCACTATAGAGAAGCACACCATCCTGCTTCTTTCTCCTTTTTATCAAGCAATATGCAAGATACAAAAGCGCAAAAATGAGGAATCCATATACCAGCCATGAAGGCACATAGAATACGCCATCGAGGTTTCCGCTGACTTGGAATTGTGCCATTTCAAGAATGGTCCATGGGAAATAAAACGTGATCCAGAAGCTGTTTTTGACGGTTGCCATCTGGGAAAGCAGTGTCAACAGCCATGGCATATAAGCCCCAATCTGCACAAAGGCAAATATAAACCACATGCCAAGCCGCCTGTTGATGTGTTTGAGTCTGATACATTCCACAATACTTTCTATCAGAAGGAAGCAGTTCATCACTGCAGCTGCAATCAATCCATAATAGTGGGTATAGGCAGAAAGTATCGCATATAGAGAAAACAGAACCCACGGCTGTATAGCATTATCTTCTGCTTCATGAATACGCCATGCATAATATCCGGCAACAGTCACCAGCAGCATCACCAGCGTATACATCCGGATTTCACCAGCATAGGCAACATTTACCGGAAAGAAGAAGACAAAGAAAGAAAACAATACGCCAACCCAGTCTCCAAACGACTTGCGGATATGGGTATAACCAAAGACCCCAAGTATCACAAGGCATAACCAGGAAAACAGTCTGTAGACAAGAATGTTGTCCCCAAACAGCATATACAGGATGTGCAGTACGAAATAGTAAAATACCGGATGCACATCGTGGGCATCAATCGCCCAGATTTCCGTAAACGGATGGCGGGCAATTGCCACAGAATAGGATTCATCAAACCAGATCGTGGTATGAAAAAGTGGCACAATGGTAAACAATGCGCCAAGAAGAATGACGAGCAGATGTCCTTTTCTGCTTCTGAGAAATGCACTTATTTTTTCCATATCTCAAGTATACGCTAAAAACAACTCTTTTTTTCTTAACATTCCTTTTCCAAAAAAGTCCCTTTTCAATCTCCTTACAAAACGCTACGATAATGATGGAGAGATTAATATGCCAGCAGCCGCAACACATGTTGAGTTTGGAAAAGATATATTGAATGCCCTTCCGGCAAAGCTCAGAAACAAAATCACTGACATGCCGATGTTTTTCATTGGTACCCAGGGACCGGACATCCTCTATTTTTCCCACATGTCCGTCATGCCTGGTTCTTTGCATAAATATGGCAACATCCTGCATGAAGAAAAGACCCGGGAACAGCTTTTATATATGGAACACTACACGCGCAGCGACCCTGCTTTGACAAGTTACTACTATGGGTATCTCTGCCACTATGCACTCGATTGCAAAGCCCATGCATTGATCTGTTCCATTGCGAGATACAAACATCTCAACGATGGTTCCCATGAAGGAGCCACCCATGTGCGCATGGAATCTCAAATTGATGTCTGGATGCTGCACCAGAGACACCCTGAAGATAACAATTCCCGCAATATCTGGAGTATGATGCGCATTTCTTCCAGTGACAGAAAAAAACTGGCAAGGCTGTACCATGACCTGTTTCTTGATGTCTATTCTCTGGAGATATCCGAAGCCCGCATCCGTCATGCCTTAATTGAACTGAACATGTGGACACCCATCATACGGCCCCACTATGTTGGTTCCAACATTTTCCTTGGTGGAGAGTTCTTCATGGGTTCGCCAATTGAATCCGGCCGGATGATATTACATGGCAATGAGCCAAGACGTGTCATCAACCTGCATCACACTTCCTATCCGATGTTCTTTGATGAATCGCGCATCATCAGCGATTCCTTCCCAGAACTCTATGATGATGCCCAGCGCCTTGCTTACCGCATACTCAAATACAATGATCCCCGTGATATCCGCACGGATTTCATGGGCAGACCAGCAGGCTGAACACCTGCTTTTTCAAACTGGAAAAATGTTCCAACAGTTCTTTATTAAAACTTTTCATTTGTCTGATAAGATGGATGTATCGCAAAAATAAAGAGGAAGAATACTATGATTGAGAAAATGAGAATTCTGGCATGTGATATTGATGGAACACTCTGTCCAAAGGGTGAACTGCTCATGCCATTAACAAAGCAGAGCATCATCCGCCTGCATAATGAAGGTGTGCTGTTTGGACCAGCATCCGGAAGACCGGTAGACAAGCGCATTCTTTCCAAGGCAGAAGAATGGGGACTTGGTTTTGAATTTGATTTTGCCATCGGTATGAATGGTGGCGAATTATATGAAAAAGAAACAGGAAAAGTAGAAAAGTACTGGCTGTTATCCAAGGAAAACGTCCGCAAAATCCTTACATTCCTTGCGCCGTTTGACATCAATGCCATCGTCTATGTGGATGGCTATGAAGAAGTCAGGGCATTGCGTATGGATGACTTCATGAGAGATTCCCAAAAGCGCAACAATTCCCATGTCACCATTGGTGGTATCGATGTCCTTTCGGAATTTGATACCGGAAAGATCGAAGTGCAGTTCAAGGAAACAGAACGCGAAGCCATTCTCAAGGCCATCAAAGAAAATGAAAATCCTGCCTGGAACATGGTGCAGACCTTCCGCAATGAAGACAATTGTACATTTGAATTCCAGGATCCACATGTCAATAAAGGTGTTGCATTAAGCAAATATGCCGAACACCAGAACATTCCACTCAGTGAAGTCATGGCATTTGGTGACCAGGACAATGATATTGGTCTCATCGATACTGCCGGATGGGGTGTATGCATGTTAAATGGCTGTGACGAAAGCAAAGCCGTCGCACAGGCTATCACCGAACATCCGGTAGATGATGATGGCATAGGCCATTATCTCGAAGACCACTGGTTCAATCGTTAATCAAAGGGACAATGTCCCTTTTTCTTTTGTTACCTCCCGGGCAACACGCATAAACCGTTCAACACCTTCCTCACGTACATCCGCCTTACGATAATAAATGCCAAAGGGAGCCTTTGGACTTTCTATCCACTGCATAACCGCAAGATCATCTGCCCCCATTGTCTGGTAGTATGGCAATAAGGCAAAACCTGCCCCTGCCCGCACGAGCAGTAATGCTTCTTCGGCAGAACTGACAAAGATGTTTTCGAGATCATCATTGACCGGAAAAAGTGTTCTGCCTCTTGCAAAGGAATGATCGAGCAGATATTGGGGTACATAGAATATGCCCCTGTAACCATAGAAATCATGTTTTGAAATCGTCGTTCTGTCATTTTGAAATAAAGGATGGTCTTTGCGCATGACACAATAAAACTGTTCATCATACAATCGCAAAAAAGAAATATCTTTACTGGAAAAACGGGCATCACGGATAGCAAGAACCACATCGATGAGATATGAAGACAGCCTTTCGAGATTTTCTGTTGTTTCTCCCATATGCAAAGAAGGCACAAAAGCAGTATCCTGCAGAAACCCGGCAAGAATACGCGAAAGAAGCGTCGCTGCACAAGGATCTGTATAACCGATACCAAACTTCCCTGCCTTTGTTTTCTCTGCTACACGAAATCTGTTCTCTGCTTCCTGTAATACCTTCAATACCATCTCGGCGTCTTTCACAAATGACCTGCCTTCTTCTGTCAGCGTCACATGATGGGTCGTTCTGAAAAACAACCGCACACCAAGTTCTTCTTCCAAAGTCCTGATCTGTTTGGACACCGCCGGCTGGGTAATATGCATTTCCTTTGCCGTCAACATGAAATTCAATGTCCTTGAAAGTGTTACAAAACATTCCAGCTGTACTGTATTCATATCATTCTCCTGTTATTCCAAAAAGTTATCATCGATAAAATAATACAATTTCCCAAACGTAATTTGCAACACTATGATGTTGTTATAAACAAGGAGGTCACTATGAACAAAACATTTACCGTCATGACCATGAACAACAAAGAACTGAACATCGGTTCCCTCATTTTCACAGAAGCATACCTTTCTACAAATCCAATCAATCCAGCCACTACAAAACCATTTACAGAAGCTGAAATCACCAAACTGCAGCCATCCGGTTTCACCGCACCAGAAAACGGCATGCTTGCCATCACATCATACAATGATGAAACAATCCTCTGGTTTGACAAAACAGGCACAGATGCCATTACCTCTCACCAGGACCCTCTCCATATTGAAGAAAGAAACATCTGCACAGCAGAAGGTACAGTCGTTGCGACAGCTGTTTCCTGTCTGGAGAGAATCGATCTTGAAAAGGCTGCTCTCACTGCGTACCATACTGCTTTTGAAAAGCTGGAAGATGGTACAATCCGGGGATACAAAACAGATAAAATTGATGACACTGACAGTAACTCCCTGGTACTGATCGATGGTATCCAATTCAAAAATGCCATCATTGAATATGATAGTAAAGCAGAACTGTTACCGGATGCCCCTGCCCTTGCCCGTGGATTCCATGGTGTGGGTTTCCGGGTATCAGACAACACTTCCCATTTTGAAGGTCTGTACATCCGTCCAACAAATGGAAAAGGCTGCACTGACCCATACCGCAAAGTCCATGGCTGCCAATACTTTGCCTACCCGGGATATGTATGGCATTATCTCAGAGAGTTTGGCTATGAAGGCTATGAAGCACCTGTTTCTACCATTGCTTTAGATGAATGGGCACACATCCGAATTGAACTGATTGATGATACTGCCAAATACTATGTGGATGATAACCTCGTCCTTTCTCTCGAACATACTATGTTCCATAAACCAGAATCCGGTAAATTTGGTTTCTGGATGGATCTTGGTGCTATGGCATATTTCAAAAACCTGTATTTTGAAATTCTTGATTAACATAATGGAGCATCCGCTCCATTTTTCATTTCTGCTGTGCTTTGTACTCCTCTCCCCATATCCGCATGGAATCCAGAATTGGTTTGAGACTCATGCCAAGTTCAGTAAGACTGTATTCCACCTTTGGGGGAACCTCGGCATAGACATGGCGGTGCACAAGTCCTTTCTCTTCCATATCACGCAGCTGGGCAGTCAGCACTTTCTGCGACACATTGCCGATGGATTTCCGCAATTCTCCAAACCGCTTTGTGCCAGGCAGCAAATCCCTTAATATCAATACCTTCCACTTGTTTCCAATCAGACTCAATGTTGTTTCTACCGGACATGCCAGCAATTCCTTCACTTCCTGCATAGCAGCCTCCATTAGTTTCTTTTTGGTTACTATAGCACATTATTGTGCTTACTTCACAAAACAGCCGTACAAGCTTTTACTAATTGGTATAGGAGGTTCAATTATGAATGCACAAACCTGTCTCGCATTATTACGTTCTTTGAAAGATGCCGCCTTTGCGACAGTGGATGAAAACAATATGCCACAGGTACGCATCATTGATGTCATGCTGGTGGAAGAAGGAAAACTGCATTTCTGTACAGCGCGGGGAAAAGACTTCTACCAGCAGCTTATGCACAATGGCAACGTTGCTATCACAGGTCTTACCAGTGATTATCAGATGGTACGTCTTATGGGCAAAGCGAAACATCTTACAGAACAGAAGAAATGGATTGATCGGATTTTTGTGGAAAATAAGTCCATGAATGATGTCTATCCCAGACAAAGCCGATATATCCTTGAACCATTTTATATCGATACAGGCGCAGTGGAATGGTTTGATCTTGGCCATCAGCCAATTGAACGCAAAAGCTTTCCGCTTGGACAGACAACTGTCAAAGCGAAAGGATTTATCATTTCTGAAACATGTATTGGTTGTGGAAAGTGTGCCAGCCTTTGCCCTCAACAATGCATCACTGCTGGAAACCCATATCATATTGAACAGTCCCACTGTCTGCATTGTGGACGATGCTATGAAAACTGTCCTGTGAAGGCAATTAAAAAAGCAGAGACTCTTTAGAGAATCTCTGCTCCAAGTGGACATAAGGATAAGCCTGCAAGTTTAAAAAACTGTAACCCGAACGGAATTCCAATGATGGTAATGCAAAGCAATACACCCCATATCAGATGAAATAATGCAAGTGGTATGCCGACGATCAGCCATAGAATATTGGCAAGAAAAGATACAGCTCCACCATTCCTGATGACTTCTTTTCCAAACGGAAACAGAGAGAGCTGGGCAATCTTGAAACATTGCATGCCAAATGGAATACCAATAATCGTCAGACAACACAAGAGTCCTGCCAAAAGCCAGGAAAGACAGCTTTCAAGCCCACCAAATATAATCCATAATATATTACCAAGAAACGTCATAATACTCCAATCAGAAGAAATAACATCTTCACAACAAATGCCACAATCCAGGCAATCGCACACTGCCAGATAATGACAAAGAACATCCACTTTGTACCAAGTTCCCGCTTCACTGCGGTAACAGCCGCAACACACGGTGTATAGAGCAGGGAGAATACGAGAAGTGCTGCTACTGAACCGATGGAAAGTAGTGAGACAAGGGCAGTGGTATCAATTAACATACCAAGTGTTGCGACCACACTTTCCTTTGCCATAAAACCAGTAATCAATGCACTTGCTATTCGCCAGTCCCCAAAACCCAACGGTTTGAATATTGGCGCAATCCAGCCGGCAATGGTGGAAAGAATACTGTTTTCAGAATCTGTGACTACATTGAATGAGAAATCAAATGTCTGTAAGAACCAGACTACAATAGTCGCAAGGAAGATGATTGTAAAGGCCCTTTCCAGGAAGTCCTTACTCTTTTCCCACAGCAGCTGCAACACATTTCTTACGCCCGGCAATCTGTAATTTGGCAGTTCCATAACAAATGGTACCGCATCTCCTTTGAAAATCGTATGGTTCATCAACAAAGCCATGATGATGGCAACCACAATGCCAAGGACATAGAGGGAAATCATGGCAAGACCTGCATATTGTCCAAAGAAGGCTGCACAGAAGAAGCCATAGATCGGCAGTTTTGCTGAACAGGAGAAATAAGGTGTAAGCAGAATGGTCATCCGCCTGTCTCTTTCTGAAGAAAGTGTACGGCTTGCCATAACGGCAGGTACAGAACAGCCAAATCCCATTAACATCGGTACGATACTTCTTCCTGACAAGCCGATCTTTCTCAACAGCTTGTCCATCACAAAGGCAATACGTGCCATATATCCACTGTCTTCAAGAAGCGAAAGGAAGAAGAACAGGATGACAATAATCGGCAAAAAGCTGACAACACTGCCAACACCACCAAATATGCCATCGATGACAAGTGACTGTATGGTTGCATTCACATTCCACTGTACCATCAGATTTTGTACTACTATGCCAAGCTGATCAATCAGCGCCTCTAACCAGTCCTGAAAGAATGGACCAAGGACATTGAATGTCAGGAAGAATACAAGTGCCATGATAGCAATAAAGGCAGGAATAGCCGTATATTTGCCTGTCAGAAACTGGTCAATCTTCTCTGAACGCTTTGCCTGCATACTTTCATGCGGTTTGATAACGGTTTTTGCAACAAGGTCGGTGATAAAGGAAAAGCGCATATCCGCAATAGAAGCAGAACGGTCAAGACCTCTTTCCTTTTCCATCTGCTGAACGATATGTTCAAGCATTTCACTTTCATTTTCATCAAGCTTCAGTGCTTTGAGCACTGCACTATCCCCTTCAATTGCCTTTGTCGCAGCAAACCGTACAGGAATACCTGCCCTTTCTGCATGGTCGGCAATCAGATGGCTTACACCATGGATGGCACGATGCACCGCACCACCATGTGCTTCTTTTGGACAAAAGTCCTTTCTGCCAGGTCTTTCCTGATAATGGACGACATGGATGGCATGGTCCACAAGTTCACTGATGCCCTGTCCTTTGGCTGCAGAAATTGGAATGACCGGAATACCGAGCATTTCCTCCATGCGGTTGATCATCACTGAACCACCATTACTTGTCAGCTCATCCATCATATTCAATGCAAGCACCATCGGAATATCCAGTTCCATCAGCTGCATGGTCAGATACAGATTCCGTTCAATATTGGTCGCATCCACAATATTGATAATCCCAAGGGGATGCGACTGAAGAATAAACTCCCGGGAAACAATCTCCTCTGCACTATAAGGAGAAAGCGAGTAAATACCCGGAAGGTCGGTCACCTCTGTATCAGGATGGCCTTTGATGGAACCTGTCTTTCTGTCTACTGTTACACCTGGAAAGTTACCAACATGCTGGTTGGAACCTGTCAGCTGGTTGAACAATGTTGTCTTGCCACAGTTCTGGTTGCCTGCCAGTGCAAACGTCAGAACCGTTCCTTCTTTCACCGGATGTTCGTCTGCCTTGACATGATACCGTCCCCCTTCACCAAGACCTGGATGGTCTTTGAGATCTTTATCGTGGTGTACTTCCTTTTTCTTATCCGCAGGATGAATATCCCTGACTTCTATTTCTTTTGCATCGTCTTTGCGCAATGTCAGTTCATAGCCCTGAATCCTGAATTCCATCGGATCACCAAGTGGAGCAAGCTTGACAAGGGTGATTTCCATGCCCGGAATTACACCCATATCAAGAAAATGCTGGCGAAGTTCTCCTTCACCACCCACTGCAGTTATCACAGCTGACTGACCTGTCTTCAACTCATCTAGTGTCATTTCAGCACCTCATTTCCAAAAAACAACGCTATTATACAACAAAAAAGGCTGCACACCGGCAGCCATATTATTCCGCAGCACCTGAAAGCTGTTTGAGAGCCTCCATGATATCTTCCTTTGTGATAACAACCGTTCCTTTTCCCTTCTTGTAGTTCAAAGAAAGACCACCAATTGTTTCATTGGTAAATGCCTGTTCAAGAAGGAACTTCAGCTTTGTCATATAGGGGTGTTCTGCACCACTTTCATTAAAGCGAAGCCTGCTTGTAAAAATATGGAAGTAGAACCTGCCATCCGGCCCATAATAGCCGGCAGGATCAGTCAATCCTTCCTTGCCTTCCACAGGATTACCAGCAATGACCACTTCCGCATCCATTGCCAGTAAACGGATAATTTCTGCAATGATCAATGAACTGTTTTCATCGCTCTCATCTTCCAGAAACTTTTGTACTTTCATTTCCAGCTGCAAATGCAGCTCATTTAATGTTGCCATTCTTCCCTCATCTTTCTAACCGGCAAATGCCATGATCATATCCGCTACCTTGCGGTTATGCACAATATAGCTGCCATGCCCTTCCCCGGCAAGAATACGCAGCTCGCCATGCGGAATGGTCTTTGCTATATGTTCTGTGACTTCCTGTTTCACAAGATCTTTACTGCCAGCAAGTACCAGTGTTCTTGCACTGATGTTCGATAACACTTCATCTGTGATATGCGGTTCCCGCAGCATCAGCCCGATCTTGTCGTCTTTCTTTACAAAATTGATCGCCTTGAATGTCTTATACAGCCATGGTTTCATATCATCCGGTTCCAGGTTTGTTCCGGAAATGATCAGATCTTTAATCCTGGTGGAATGTTCAGCCGCCAGTAATCCGATGATACCCCCATCGGAAAAACCATAGTAAATGACATTTTCAAGATGGAGCTTTTCCATCATTGCCGTAATGTCATCTGCCATGTCCTGATAGTGCAGCTGCCCATCATATGCACTTTTCCCATGCCCTCTTGAATCGATGGCATAACATGTATATCTCTCTTTGAGCACATCAACTGCTTCATCAAAGATAGTATGATCTTCCCCATTGCCATGGACAAGAATCAATGGTCTGCCCATGCCGCTTTGTTCATAAAAGAGCTGTATTCCATTTACACGCACAAACATCGTCAATCACCTCACCAACAAGTATACTACACAAGCAAAGTGACATTCGTATGAACATTTCCACAATGTTCAGATGACAATGCCAGCCATGGTAAACACAACACCCCAGAATACGCCACCGGCATAAAGAATGCCGGTTATCTTCAGATTCTCTTTGAGATGGGCATTTGTACGATAGAGTACAAGAAGACCAACACCTGCACCGACCAGCAACCCTGCCATCATTGCCCCAAAGCCAAGCATGCCATCGAGATACAGCTGGGTGATCATGATCGAAGAAGCACAATTGGGCACAAGGCCAACAAGGGCACTGAGAAAAATAGAAACTGCAGGATGAGAAGAAAGCAATGTCATCAAGGTTTCTTCACCAATCCATTCCACTGCTAATGTCAAGGCAAATGTAATTGCAAAGACAAACAGGACAATGTGAATGGTATGCACAAGA
This sequence comes from uncultured Erysipelotrichaceae bacterium, assembly GCA_949289855.1. Classification (GTDB taxonomy): domain Bacteria; phylum Bacillota_I; class Bacilli_A; order Erysipelotrichales; family Erysipelotrichaceae; genus Bulleidia. The sequence goes on along the minus strand of CASEPS010000010.1, from coordinate 2,384 downwards.
GCAGAATGCAGGATGCTTCCCTCTTCCTCTTCACACCCGCAATGTTCTGCTTCACACAAATCATGTATTCTTTTTTCTGTCTTATGACGGTACTTTGTATAGCGCAATATGCCATCCAGCATAAAGCCACTCACCAGCGCAGTCAGCACCTTGATACCAAGTATCCAGGCTATTTTATCGGCTGGTACATGATTGGATATGAGCAGCGGTAACATTTCATCTGAAGTAGAGAAAAACACTGCTACAAGCGTACCGATGGATATTACTCCACCGGCATATAATGAAGCAGCCGCTGCAGAAAACCCACATTGTGGAAGGATACCGGACAAAGCACCAAACAATGGGCCAAGCCTTCCCACCTTTGACAACATTGCGGTCTGTTTATCCTGAGTTTTTCTTTCCAGCCATTCCATAACCATATATGTCACAAACAAAAACGGAATGAGTTTTATCGTATCTTCAAAGGCATGCAGTAAAGCATGTGTCAGCACTTCCATCATTCTTCCTCCTTCCGGCATTCCTCACAAAGGCCCATCAATACCGACTTCTCACAATCGATCACAAAGCCATGTTCTTCATTCAGATGATGGGCAATTTCATCCATAAAACTGCAATTGAGATGAAACACCTTTCCACACTTCACACAATGCATATGCAGATGGTGGCTGCATTCCATCTCCGGTTTATGCAAAACATATTTCCTTTCTTCCATCCCAGGAATTTCTTCAAAGGAAAGCACATGTTCCTCCACCAGTTTTTCAAGATTCCGATAAACGGTAGAAAGATTGACCACAAGTCCATCTTTCTTCATCTTTACAGAAATATCCTTTGCACTGTTTCTTTCTTCACTATGTTCATGGAAATAATCCATGAGCCATGTCTTCACTTTTGTTGTATATTCTTTTGCCATACAGGGAAGAATTATATAGAATCGTCCAACATTTGCAAGTCATTTGCAAATTCTACCTGTCCCGATTCATGTTACAATACAAACAGAAATGTTGAGGAACTGCTCATGTTAAAAATTCTGATCTGCTGTGGAGGAGGTTTCTCTTCCAGCGCCCTTGCGGCACATATGGAAAAAGAGGTGCAGGAAAAACACCTCAGTGATGTCGTAAGCTTTGAATTTGTGCCTTTTCTGCATCTCAAGGACAGAAAAGAGCCGTATGACATTGCCATGTTATGTCCGCATTTACAGATGGAAATGCGCAATCTGAAAGACAAAAAGTATCCTGCTCCACTCTACTTCATTCCCCCAAGACTCTATGGTCTCATGAATGCGGAATGCTTTATTGAAGATGCAGAGGATATCATTGCCCTTTGGAAAGACAATCCAACAACGGTTGTCACCTTTCCGGATGAACCACATCCCCTTGTCATCCGACGGATGACATCGCACAGAAGATGGCTGGATGCACAGAAGCAGAACTGATCATTCTGCTTTTTTATATGTGCGCCTGTATAGAGTAGGTGTTACCCCGAACTGGTTGCGGAAACATCTAGTAAAGTAACTCATTTCCTGAAACCCACAATAGGAAGCTGCTTCAGAAATGGAAAGGTCTGTATGCAGTAAGAGATCTGCTGCTTTTTCCAGTCTGTACTGCCGGAGAAAATTAACTGGTGTCACATGCACCATGGCTTTAAAACACCGTATGCATTCACTGATGGAAAGCGATGCACTTTCCGCAATATCTTCCAGGGTTACACTTTCAATATAATGTTTTTCAAGATAATCGAGCATAGTTCTGATTCTTTCTTCCATCAATACATCTTTTTTGGAAAGGCCAGAGGATACGAAATTCTGACGTTCATAAACAGAAAACAACACATTGGACAACGCATTGCGCACAACAAATTCATAACCAATTTCTTTATCGCGCATCGCAACACATGCCGTAAGTATTTCCCGCAGAATTTTGGGATCATCCTTCCGTTTCATGATCATCCCTTTGAAAGAAGTATTGCGCAAAACAGGATAGAGATACTTTTCCCAGAAAATGCTGTCCCGGCTTCCTCCGATTAATCTTGGATGAAACTTGATCATATACACAAGGCAGTAATCCTTTGTGCGATTGATGATGCCATGACGGGTAAGGGCATTGATGAAGAAACCATCTCCTGCTGAAAGCTTTACAATCTCGTTTTCATAGAGATAGGACAGGTTTCCTTCCACAACAACCCCGCATTCCATTTCCTCATGCCACATCCCGTTGACACGGTCTGAGCACATAATATCCTCAGCCCGGAACTCCACCGGCATCACACCGCCGGCACTTTTTTCTTTATATTCTTCCATATGACAATATTGTACTATTTTATTGGAAATTGTGTACTAACAGATCCATCCTGCCATCAATATAATCATAGTTGTAAAGAGACAGAGG